>NZ_JBWKIR010000025.1:0-100024 GCF_056432605.1 Streptomyces sp. NPDC045022 | reverse complement strand
GTACGGGGTGTCGGCGGCGACGCGGTCGATCGGCAGCAGGGTGCCGTCGAGGATGACGAACGCCTTCGTCCGGATCGTCCTCATTGCCTCGGCCACGGACGGAGCGAGGACGGACAGGGCCTCTACGGCTTCATGTATGTACCGGTAGACGGTCGCGATCCCGATGCCGAATCCGGCTGCAAGCTGGGCGTAGGTGTCACCGCACCGCAGGTGGGCCAGGGCGAGCAGGGCCTGACGTGCGGTGGAAAGGCGCCGCCAGCGCGTCCCGAGCTCCCGCCGCCTGGCTGTCAGCTGACCGGTCAGGAACCGCAAGGTGCGGCTGGACAGATCGATCGAGGACGGGTAGACAAGCACGCGAAGCTCCTGGCAGACACGGGCGATCTTGGTCGAGAACCCGTCTACCAGGAGCTTCGTCGTTGCGCAGGACTGTCCAACTCGCGGTCAACAGCGCCAGCTTGGAAAAGGCTCACTGCCCCAAGCCTCGGCAAGCGCTGAGTCCGCATGCCACGCAGAGCGGTGGCTCCTGGGTACATAGCCATGAACCCCGGAGCCATCGCTCTCATCGCTCGGACGTCGCACCGCTCGTCATCCCCTCGGGCCTGGTTCCCGCGACGTTTGGTGTGCGACCCCGACCATGGGTCCGGCCGTGTCTGCGCTCATCCCCGACCATGGCTGGTCGGCGTGCTACGACTGCCGGTTCGCCCGACCGGTCCATGGGACTCGCTGGTCGGGGTCGTGGACGGGGCGCCACACGGGTGCGGATGGGCCGTGCTGGAGCAGGTCGGCCAGCGGCGCCGCGAGGACGGGGACGTCGTGCAGGAAGCGGGACGGTGTCAGCAGCCCGGCCCCCGCGCGCAGGACGCTGATCCGGTTGTCGACACCGGCGGGGCCGGTGCCGTCCAGGACGAACAGGACGCGGGGGAAGAGCGGGTAGCGCCGCCGCCACTCCTCCAGGACCGGTTCCTGGAGGGTCGGCCGGCGTCCCGGGACCGCGGGCACGTAGCGGTGGAGGCGCTCGTACGCGGTCAGCTTGGCGGCGAGGCGTTCGGGGCCCATGGTGGCCCGGTCGACTTCCACGAACGCCCGCAACATCGACCCGTTGTCCCCGTCGACGGGCGTGCGCCGGTAATACAGGAGGGCGTCGGGGATGACGGCCTCGCCGCTCCCGATCGGGTGGTGGACCTCGGGGATCCAGTCCAGCGGCCGACACAGCTCGCCGTGGCGGCGGGCGTCCTCGAGGAAGGCGAGGGCGGTCTCGGTCACGGTCAGGGTGTGGCCGGCCTTCAGCCGTACGGCGGTCGGATCGGACACGGTCCTGGAGGGCCGGTGTCCGCGCATCTCGGGCCACTCGGAGGCGAGCTGCACGCCGTACGGGGTCGGGAACCACACTCGGGTCCGTCCGGCCTGCGGCAGCCACGGCCGTCGGCAGACCACCGCTGCCAGCCAGCCCAGCAACCCCATTGACCGACCCACCCGCCTCGAAACGCGGCCCCCGCAAGCGACGCAGCACCGCTCGCACCGTGCCGTGGGTTCCCGAGCAGATGGGTGAGACCGCCACACGATGAGCCTCCCGGGCACACCCCGGAGACTCGCGCAGTCGAACAGCGCATGCGCGCCCACCACGCCCGCGCCGCCAAGGCCCTGGACGTCCAGACCGAGCCGGGCGGGGAGTTCTGGGGGTGGGCCGGGCGCACCCTGGGAGCCCCGGCTCGCACCGCCGCCGGAGCCCCAGCGTGGCTGCGGCTGGTGTCCGCCCTGGCCGACAAAGCGTCGGGGAAGTTGTGGGACGGCGCCCTGGACGCACAGCACGCCTTCGACGACCTAGACGTACACCAGCAGCGCCCGGCAGCCCGAGCCGGAGCCGCGCCCGACCTGGTCAAGGGGTGCTGAGCGGCCTTCTGGTGGCCCGGAATCCCGCTGCTCGGTGGACAGCTGTGCCCAGGCGCCTGGGTTCTTCTGCCGCTCCAGCCACTTGCCCAGGTCGTCGCCCTCGAACAGCACAGCCAGGGCCAGGCGCCCGCTGCTGGGGACCCGCCTCGACGGACCCGCCTCGACCACCCGAAAATCCGGAAGATCTGGGCAGACCAGGGCTTCGGCCGGCCGCCTGGTCGACTGGGCCGCGCAGACCCTCAGCCGCGAGGTGGAGATCGTCCGCAAGGATCCAGATCAGCGCGGATTCCAGGTCCAAAAACTGATCGAGGCAGAGGTCAGAGTGAGTCTGACGTCGCTCAGCCATCCCGGGTACAGGGTTTCCGGGACTTCGGATCTGCAGGGAGCAGATCCACCTCGCCGCGGGTGAGTTCCCGGTCGCCGATGATGTCGCACAGCTCGCGGTACCACCGACCTGGCGCCAGTTGGAGAGGTCCGCCGGTGCCGTCGGGGCCGACGTGGAGCACGGTGCTGCCGTCCGCCGAGGCGGCCAGGAACGAGTGCTGCCCGTCGAGTGCGCTGTCGCGCGGGCCGGTGAACGAGTAGAACGACTCGTAGCCGGGCTCGCCGATCCGGTAGACGCGTACGGTGTTGTTCGCGGCGACGAGGTAGCGGCCCTCGCCCTCCAGGAATTCGACGGCGAACGGCGTGCCCGCCGACTCGGCGAGGCTGCGCAGGGGGCCGATCTCCTTGTGCGGCGGGTCGCCACGCCGCCACAGTTCCAACACCGAGCCCCTGCGCAGGATCGCGAAGTACTCGCCCTTGGCGTCGAACTGGGTGGCAAGGATGTCGTCGCCGGTCTTCACCGTCTCGGTGATGCGCCCGGTGGTGATGTCGACGACATGGATGCCGGGTCGGTCCAGGACGATGACGGCGACCCGGTTCGCCACCGGGTAGGGGCCGATCATCACCTCCGCGTCCTTGGCTCCTCCGGCTCGGGAGCGGACCGTCGCGGCGTCGAAGCGCGCGAGTCGCCGGCCGGTGCGCGGATCCCATTGCTCGACGATGTTTCCCGAAGCCGTGATCAGCTTCCCGCCGCGGTCGAAGAAGTAGCCGAAATCGTAGTTCGGGTGCTTGCTGCTGCCCTTGTTGTCGTCGATCTCGATGTCCCCGATCGACGGGGTGGAGTCATCGAGTCGGGGAGGTTCGGCGGTGGTGACGGTGGTGGTGCGGCGCAGCGTGGTGGCGTCGCGAACGGTGACGATGTTCGCGCCCTCGCGGTCGGCGACGAGCCGTCCGGTGCGGTCGAGGGCGAGGGGTTCGGAGGCTTCGGGTACCCAGTAGGGCTTGCGGCGCGGTACGTCGGCGAGCACGCGGGCGCTGTCCTCGCGTGCGTGGTGCCGTTGCATGCGCGAGCCGTCCGCCAGGACGGTGATCGTGTACTTGCCGTCGTGCGTGAGGAGTTCCTGGGCGACCTCGACGAACCAGTTTCCGGGGCGCAGTTGGACGAAACCGATCATCGACTCGTTGTGGCGGACGTAGTAGAGCCTGCCGCCGGACTCCGCGAGCCATGGGCTGCTCTTGGCGAGCGAGGAGGTCGAGTCGGGCAGGCTGTTGCGGGAGAGGACCTTGCCGTCGCGCATGTCGACGACGGTGAGGCCCTTGAGGGAGCTGAGAGCGACACGGAGGCCGGAGCTGTCGAGGGACTGCACGGAGCAGATGGTGGATGCGAAGTCCTTGTTCTTCTCCCTGTAGGCGTAGCCCTCTCGCGAGCCGTCGCGGACCCGGTGGACGGTGACCTCGGTGGTCTCGCCCCGCACGTGGCACAGGACGACTCGGGTCCGGTCGCCGGAGATGCGGATCTGGTCGGCGTCGGCGCGTACCACGAGCCAGCTCCTGCCGGTCTTGAGGTCGAGGGCGAGCAGGCTGCCCTTCTCGCCCTGCCCGAAGTCGCGGAACCGCTTGTAGACGGGGACCAGCAACGTCCGGTCGTCGGGGGCCGGCCACATCTTGAACTCGAGGCCCTTGGGCGCCGGAAGGTTCCCGGCGAGGATGCCGTGCGGGCCGCTGTCCAGGTTCCACCAGATGATGCGTTTGCGCACGTGGGCGACCATGATCGTGCCGTCGAGGGACATCGCGGGGGTTACGGTGTCGCTCCAGTTCGTGCCGATGCCGGGGGCGTCGGGGAGCCGGTGCAGCGGCCCGACGGGCTGCTTCGCGTCGGGGTGCACCTCGAACCACACGGCCTTGCCGTCGTACTGAACGTAGGCGGCGCGTCTCCCGTCGGCGGACACCATGACGTACTGGACCTTGTCGGTGGATGGCACCCGCACGGTGCGCAGCGGTCCGGTCAGGGAGTGCACGAACAGGGTAGCGCCGGAGCGCTTGGCCGCCCCGAGGACCACGTCGCCGTCACGGCTCTTGTCGAAGACGGTGTCGCCGAGCTCGCCGGAGAGCACCCGGTCGTAGTCCTTGTACTGAAGGTACTGGCGCAGCAGTTCGTTCTTGGCCTCCTGTGTGGGGGACATGTCGTAGGCGGCGAGGGAGAGCAACGCGGCGCGGGCCGGGTCGGTGACAGTCGACTCCGACGCGGCCTGGGCGAGGGCACGGGAGGCACCGAGGGCGGCGCGTTCCTGGCTGCTGCGGCGTTCGACGACATAGAGCATGCCGAGCACCAGAGCGAACGCCAGGGCCGTGGCCAGACCGGAGAACAGGGCTCGCCGCCGGCGGGCGCGGGCACGGCGGTGGGTCCGGCCGGCCCTCAGGTAGTCCCGCTCCGCCTCGCTCAGGACCGCGGCACGCTCCGGGAGCCACTGTTCGGCGCCGGCCACCGCCGCGGAGGTCGGCAGGTGTTCGGGGGCACGGTCCGCCTCCTGCCAGCGCTCCATTTCGTGCTGCACGGTCTCCCGCCAGCCGAGGAAGGACCTGTCCTCGGCCACCCACGCGGCGAGCTTGTCCCACTCGCCGATCAGCGCCTCGTGCGTGAGCTCCACGGTCTCGGTGCCTTCGGCGCTGCGGTCGGTGACGAGCAGCCGGGTGTGCGCGGCGATGCGCTGGGCGATGCGCCACTGGTCCTCGCCGAGGTCGCCGCGCCGAGCGAGGCGCCGGGTGGCCGCAGCGGCACCGAGCGGCAACCGGACGAGCTGGGTGAACAGCCGGCGGGCGGTTGCCTCGTCGTCCGGCGGCACGTGTTCGGCCCAGACCCGGTCGGCGTGGTTGCCGAGCGCGCCGGTGACACCGCCGAGTTCATCGTACGCGCGGTGGGTGAGCACGCCGTCCTCCTGCCCCTGCCAGAGCAGGTCGAGGGTGAGGGCGAGGAGCGGCAGCGCGCCTGGTTCGGTGCCAGTGTCGGCGAGGATGCGCTCGGCGAGATGGGGCTCGTAGGAGACGCCGGGGAGGCGTTCGACGGGGGTGGTGACAATGTCGCGCAGTCCGTCCTCGCCGAGCGGCCCGAGAGCGTGCAGGTGCCGACCGGTGACGGGTCCGAGGTGTGTGTGACCGAGGACGGGTTCGAGGAAGTCGGCGCGCAGGGTGGCGAGTACGCGGACGGCGGGCGGCAGGGCGTCTTCGGCGAACAGCACGTCGGCCAGGTCGCGCACGGCGTCCGGGGGCTGCGACAGCAGCTCTTCCAACTGATCGACGATCACGAGCAGTCGACTGCCACCCTGGACTTCGAGCAGGCGGTCGATCGTGTCCGCGAGGCCGTGGTGGCGCAGTTGGCCGGACAGTTCGGGCAGGCGTGCCAGTCGTCGGGTCTCGGGCAGGTCGGGTTCCAGCAGCGGCAGCAGTGCGGAGGCGAGGGCCGCGAGGGGGCTGCTCCCGGACGCGGGCCGCAGGACGACGACGCAGGCGTCACGCGCTCGCAGCCGTGGCGCCACACCGGCGAGCGCCAGCGACGACTTGCCGGAACCCGATGGGCCCACGACGGTGACCCATTGCCGGTCGTCGAGCGCCCGGGCGATCCCGTCGCTCTCGTTCCGCCTGCCGTGGAAGACCGCCGCGTCGGCCTCCTCGAAGGCGGCGAGTCCGCGGAACGGCGCGGGCGGCCGCACGAGTGGGCCCAGTTCGGGCCAGGCGGCCACCAGACCCCTGGTGGGATTCAGGTAACTGACGGGCGGCTGACCGGACTCCGCCACCGCGACCATGCCGACCACACCCGACAGACCGTCGTCCCACACCGGCCCACCGCTGAAGCCCCGCGACACCGGGTAACCGTCACCGGCGAGATCGGCCTGCATCCAGCCGTCGGCCTGCCGCCCCCTCAGCACACCCGCGTGCCACACCCCGCCGGGGCGCCCGGCCGGCAGTCCGAAGGCCCGCACCCGGTGCCCCCAAAGCCCGTCCACGGCATCGTCGGAGGAGGCGTCGGCCGACTCGTCCGCGTCGACCAACCGCACGGGTCCCGCACCGGGCAACGGAGCCGCGAACCGCAGCACGGCGACATCGGCGGTACCGGAAGCCGCACCGCCCGGCCCCCACGGCGGCACCCACAGTTCGACGGTTGCGTCCGCACGCGGCACGGTGGGCACGAGAGGCAGGTCGACCGACAGGCGCGCGCCGGGTTCCGGTGGTGCGTCGGCCGACGTGCCGAGGGCGGCGCAGACCACGTGCGCGCAGGTCAGGGCGACCGTGTCGGACACCAGGAAGCCCACGCCGACGGGTTGCCGCCGTGCGTTCAGGATACGTAGCAGCGCTCTGTCCAGGACCTTCGGGCCCATGGCCGCCGACTGCCGTTCCGGTCCCCGCGCCGACTTCATCGCGCCGCCCGGTCCGACGGACGACTCCAGGTCAGGGGCACCGTGAAGCCGGCCTGCGCGGTGGTCCGGGAGATCCCCAGGTCCGCGCCGGCGGCGAGGGCCGGGCCGCGCGGTGCGACATCCCCGGCGCCACCGGGCGCGCACACGGGTGGTTCGACCGGATACGCCATGCGTCCCCCTCGCTCGGACCTCGTCGTCCATGCTCGCCGGGCAACACCCGGCGCTACGGGCACAGTTGCCATGTCTTCGCCTCCGCCGGGAGGTTGTCGCGTTCGTCCGCCGTGAACGCGCGGTCTCCGACGATGCGGCACAACTCCCGCTTCCACAGCTCCGGGTCGAGGACGAGGGCGCTGGCAGTCTTGTCAAAGGCGGCGTGGAGCACGGTCCTGCCGTCCTCGGACACGTCCGGGAACGAGTAGTCCCCCGTCCTGAGGGTCGAATCGGCGAACAGGTACGCGTCGCCGTAGCTCCGCTCGCCGATCCGGTAGGTGCGTACGGCGTTGTCCGCGGCGATCAGGAAGCGGCCGTCGTCGAGGAAGACGGCGCGGTACGCGTCGGCGCTGCTCTCGCCGACGGTGCTCAGCGGGCCGATCACCTTGCGTCCGGGGTCGCCGCGCTGCCACACCTCGAGTCCCGTCTCACGGCGCATGACCGCGAAGTACCGTCCGTCGGGACTAAATTCGGCGGAGAGGACATCCCCCTCGGTGGGCACGCGGGCTGTGACGCGTCCGTCCGTGATGTCGACGACGCGGATGCCGCGCTGCCCCCGCACGATCACGGAGACCTGGTTCCGGTCCGGATACGGGGCGATCGTCACGAGCGCGTCCGGGTGATCGCCGGGGCGCAGCGCGCCGGCGTCGAAGCGGGCGGTCTGCCGGCCCGTTCGCGGATCCCACTGCTGGACGACGGTGCCGGAGACCGTCAGCAGGCGGCCGGTGTGGTCGAAGAAGTAGCGGAACTCGTACTGCTGGAAGTGCCAGCTGAGCGCCCCACTGACGTCCAGGTCCCGGACCCAATGGGCGCCGGGCCGGGTCTTCGGCGGCCGGACGGCGGTCACGGTGGCCACCTTCCGCGGCGTCGACGTGTCCCGGACGACCACCGTGTCGGCGGACTCGCGGTCGGCGACGAGCCTGCCGGTGCCGTCGAAGACGGGCAGGTCGGGCTGGTCGGGCACCCAGTACGGCTTCGCCCGGGACGCCTCCGCGAGGACCTGTCCTCTCCGCCTCGGGTCGGCCGGGCGCAGTTCCATGCGGGAGCCGTCCTCCAGGACGGTGATCGTCCGCTTCCCGTCGGCGGTGAGCCGCTGCTGAGCGACCTCGGGCAGTCGTCTGCCCGGTGTCAGTCCCAGGAAGGTGATCATCGACTCCTGTTGGCTCACGTAGTAGAGCCTGCCGTGCGACTCCGCAAGGAGGTCCGCGGGCATGGACTGTGCGCCGGATCGCGGCAGCGGCGACCAGGAGATCGTCTCGCTCCTGTTCAGGTCCACGACGCGCAGTCCTTCACCCCAGGGGAGCGAGACGCGCCGCCCGGTCGCGTCGACGGCGTCCACCGTACATATGTCAGTGACATACGCCTTGTCCTGCTCGCGGTAGGGGCGGCCGATCCCGGCGCCGTCGGAGGTCCGGTGACGGCTGACGACGGTGTGCTTGCCCTCCGCTCGGCACACGACCGCGGTGCGGCGGTCACCGGACACGAGGATCTCCTTGGCCTCGGAGAGGAGTTGCGTGACGCGGCCGGTGCCCATGTCCACGGACTTCAGCGCCTGCGCGCCCGACGCCGTGTAGACCTTCGTCAGCAGCGTCCGCCCGTCCGGGCCGAGCCACAGGGCGGTGTTCATGTCGTGGGGTGCGGGCACCTCACCGGCGAGGGTGCCACGGTCCAGGTTCCACCACACCAGGCGGCCCCGGACGCGCGCAGCGAGGACACGGCCGTCCGCCGACATCGCGGGGCGCACCGAGGATTCCCAGCTGACGTCGCTGCCGCCCGGCGCGTCGGGCAGCCGGTGCATCGGGCCGAGCAGGCCTGCGGCGCCGGTGTCCACCTCGAACCACACGGCCCTGCCGTCCGCCTGGACGTAGGCGCCGCGCCTGCCGTCCGCGGACACCGCAACTCCCTGGACCTGCCCGGTTGAGGGCACCTGGGCGCTGCGCACCGGACCGGAGGTGGCGCCGACGTACAGGACGGCCCGGCCCAGTTTCGAGGTGGCCAGCACGACGTCGCCGGTCGCACTGGTGGTGACCTCCCAGACCGTGCCCAGCACACCGGACAGTACCCGGTCGTAGTCCTTGAAGCGCAGGTACTGCCGCAGGAGCGCGTTGCGGGCCTCCGGCGTCGGCGCCGTGCGGTAGGCGGCAAGTGCCTTCAGCACGCTGAGGACGGGTTCCGTGCGTACGTCGTCCTCCGCAGCCACCGCGAGAGCGCGGGAGGCGGCTTCCGCCGCGCGTCCCCGGCTCTCCTCCCGCGTGGCATAGAGCGACGACAGTGCCACCAGGACCAGTGCCACGACGAGACCGACGGCCGAGAGCACCGTCCGCCGCCGACGGACCCTCGCGCGGCGGTGGGCGCGGCCGGCGTCCAGGTAGCGCCGTTCGGTATCCGTCAGTTCTTCGCCGCGTTCGCTCAGCCACTGTTCGGACCGGGCGAGCTGCAGGGGCGTCGGAAGCAACTGCGAGGGACGCTCGGCGTGCTCCCAGCGGTCCATGTCCTGCTGCAGAGCGGCCCGCCACTCCAGGAAGGCACGGTCCCCGGTGGTCCAGTCGGCCAGTTTGCCCCAGTCGCTGATCAGCGCCTCGTGCGCGAGTTCCACGGTCTCGGTGCCCTCGACGTCGCGGCCGGTCACCAACAGCCTCGTCCCCGCGAGCCGTTGCGCGACCCTCCACTCCTCGGCGCGCAGTTCGGTGCGCAACGCCATCCGCCGGATGGGCGCGGGCGTGCCGACCGGGACCCGGACGAGCCGGGTGAACAGCCGCCTGGCCGCTTCTTCGTCCCCGGGCGGCACGCACGCTTCCCAGACCCGGTCGGCGTGTTCGCCCAACGCGCCGGTCACACCGCCAAGCTCCTCGTACGCCCGGTGCGTCAGCAGGCCGCCCTGCTGCCGCTGCCACAGCAGGTCGAGAGTGAGGCCGAGGAGCGGCAGCCGACCCGGCCCCGGGTCGGTGTCGGCGAGGATGCGCTCGGCGAGATGGGGTTCGTAGGACACACCCGGGACGGCCTCCACCGGCACGGTCACGATCTCGCGCAGGCATTCCGGGGTCGGCGGGGCGAGCGCGTGCAGGTGTCCGCCGATCTCCGGGCCGAACCGCGGATGGGCCAGCACCTGCTCCAGGAAGTCGGCGCGCAACGTGATCAGTACGCGGACAGTGCCGGGCAGCGTGTCGCCCGTGAGCAGGTCGGCCAGCTCGTCGACAGCGTCCGGTTCCAGGCCGAGGACCTCCTCGAATTGGTCGACCACGAGGAGCAGTCGGCTGCCGCGCCTCAGCTGGAGCAGCCGGGCCACGAGGTCCGCCGGGCCGTGGCGGCGCAGCACTTCGACGAGTTCCGTGATCCGCTGGGGGCGCTCGGCCTCGGGCAAGCCGGGCTCCAGCAGCGGCAGCACCGCCGCCGCGAAGGCAGTGAGCGGGCTGCTGCCGGGAGTCGGCCTCACCACCGCCACCTGGGCGCCTTCCGCGCGCAGCCGGGGCACCACGCCGGCCAGGGCCAGCGACGATTTGCCGGATCCCGACGGCCCCACGACGGTGACCAGGCGCTCGGCGGCCAGTGCCCGCGCCACGTCGTCGCTTTCGGCCCGCCTGCCGTGGAAGATCGCCGCGTCCGTTTCCTGGAATGCCGAGAGAGCCCGGAACGGCGACGGCGGCAGCGTGACCGCGCGCAGCTCGGGCCGGGCGGCCAACAGTCCGCCGGTGGGTATCAGGTAACTGACAGGCGGTTGTCCGGACTCGGCCACCGTGACCATGCCGACGACACCTGACAGCCGGTCGTCCCATACGGGGCCGCCGCTGAAGCCCCGGGACACCGGATACCCGTTGCCGGCGAGATCGGCCTGCACCCAGCCGTCGGCCTGCCGACCCCGCAACACCCCCGCGTGCCAGACCCCGCCGGGACGGCCGACGGGCAGCCCGAACGCCCGCATCGGGTGCCCCCACAACTCGTCCGCGTGCACCAAACGCACCGGTGCCGCTCCCGGAATCGGCGTCTGCAGCCGGAGCACGGCCACGTCGGCGGGCTCGACGACATCGTCGCGCGCGGAGGGCACCGAGGATCCCCCGTTGGGTGTCCGCGGCGGCACCCAGTGCTCGACACCGGCCGTCGTCGCAGGCGTGCCGCCGTCGGGCTGCGGGGCGGGCACGAGGGGAAGGTCGACCTGGATCCGGGCGGAAGCGGGAGGCGCCGCGTCCCCCGTCGTGCCCAGGGCCGCATGAACCACGTGCGCGCAGGTCAGGGCGAGCGTGTCGGAGACCAGGAAGGCGACGCCGACGGGCTGCCCACGGCCGTCGAGGACACGCAGTACGGCCGCGTCCAGGGACTGCGGGCCCGTACTCACCGTACGCTCGGACGGTAACGCGGGCACTGTCATCCCGCGGCGTCCGCTGCCGGTTCGCCGGACGACTCATTGCGCCAGGTCAGGGTGACCTTGAAGTTGGCCTGTCCGGTCGTCCGGGAGATCACCACGTCCGCCTCGGCCGACAGGGACAGGCCGAACTCGACGCCGATCTCGTCGGGTTGCCGTGCCATGTCGCGGAATCCGTCGACGAAGTTCTCCGCGACCGGCCGGATCCCGGCGAGCATGTCGTTCAGCGACCGGGTCGCCCGCGCCACGACCTGCCCGGGACGGGCGACCTGCACCAGCCCGTCCGCGACCTCGTCGATCTGGACCTTGATGATGCCGGTCGCATCCGACGGAGCGGATCCCGCCCCCTCGCCACCCGCTCCCGCGCCGCCCGCCCCGGAAACGGGCAACTCGACCAGGTACGCCATGCTTCCCCCTTCGCGACACCTGCCACGCCGGCTCCGTACACTACCGATTCGACGGCCTGTCGGGACCGAATCGTCTCGAAGCGCTGCGGATTTGACGGCACGTCAGTAGGAACTGAAATCACACCCCCGGCAATTCGGATGAGCGCAGAACCTCACCCCGCAGGACCAGAGACCAGCACCGCGCTCCAACATCCAGCAGGCGTGCTCACGTCCAGTCGATGCCCAGTTTCCGTAGCGCGTCCAGCTGTTCTTCGGTGAGCTTGTCCCGCCTGGCACGGGTGTTCGATGTCCATACGCCCAGCTTGACGACCACTGGTGACGCTCGGAGGGGGGCTTGTTGGTGTATCACGGGCTTGCTGGCCTGGTGTGTTGTGGGTTCGTTGAGAGAGGCCGGGTGCACCGTTCCAGGGGGCAGTTCGGGGTGTGAGCTGGGGTTGTGTTGTGTGCGCTGAGTTGGGACCGGGTTCAATTGGGGGTTTCGTCAGCGCGTAAAGGCTCGGTTGGTGTTTGTGCTGGTCAGCGTTATTTTGGCTGGTCGGTGGGGTGGGGTTAGCGGTGGCGGGTGGGGCGCCTGTGTTGTTCGGCGAGGTGGTCGAGCTGTACCGCGTCGAGGGCAGTTTTGGTGATGCGTTCGGTGCCGTCGTGGATGGCGGTGATGGCTGCTTGGGGATAAGCCTTGTGAGATATCCGATGCGGCCGGCGGTGCGCTGGTGGAGGTAAGCGGCGTGGCGGGGGAGGGTGCGCCGCCTGCTGCGCCTGTCCGTACAGCTGTGGTGGCATCCCTACTGGGAGATCGCCCCCTCGGCGCCGGCGGCCCGTTCGGAGCTGCGGTTGCTGGCCCGTGCCAGGGGAGCCGTCCAGCTGGCGTGACCGGGCGTCGCGGTCGACCAGGAGCACGAGGTTGCGCCAAGGGTTGCGCCTATCGGTTGCGCTGGAGGTTGCGCGCCCCGCAGGAGCGTCCCGTGTCCGCGCAGGTCGCCACGCGGTTTCGCTGTGGTCCGCCCGCTGACATCCCCGTTGCGACCCCCTTCGACCATGCCCTGGCTGGAGTTGAGGATGAGGGAGGGTCCCGGATCCGATGGAGTGCACACAGATTTCTTGCCATAACTGGTTTGTGATGCAAAGCTGACTGGGTGACAGACGCTTCGATGCCCTCGCAAGGCACGCCTCACGAAGTCCTCGCCGGTCTCGGTGAATTGACCCGCAAGGTCCGAGCCGCTCAGCGCGGCACCTGGTTTCCTCTCCTGCTGCTCGGCGTGCTCATTTTGGGGGGAATCCTGATCAGCCGCTTCACGTTCCAGGTCCTGACCGTTCCCTGCCCGGCGACCGCCCCCGCTGCAGGCATGGGCTGCACCGTCGTCAAGCAGGGGTCGCCGCTCTACTGGCCCAGCGGGATTTGCCTCGCCTATGCGGCGACGGCGTTCTTCTACATCCGCCGCTCCCGCAACCGCGGCATCGGCACCCCGGTCCGGCCCTACATCCTCACCGGCATCGCCCTGCTCGGTGTGGTGGCCGCCACCTCCTTTTGGAGCACCCGCCACGGGATCCCGCGGCCCGGTGAACCACTCGACTTCTGGGGCCTGCACCTCGACCCCAGCTCCGAGATGACGGGGTTCCTCGAGCGGCTCGTGGGGAACGCCACGGCCGTTGGGCTGCCGCTGTTGGTGCTGTCCTGGGTGGAACGCAGCCGCGTCCTGCTGCTGCTCACCGCGGTGTATCTGGCCATCGAATTGGTGCCGCTGTCCACCGGTTGGTCGGGGATCCCCTTCACCTCGCCTTGGTTCTTCCTGCCCCGCTACGCCGTTCCCGGCGTGCTCCTCCTGCTCGGCGCCCTCGGCTTTGGCCTGGCCGAGCTCCCCCGGAGGCGCAACGCGTCATGACCGATCAGCCCGAGCAGCACCCCGTCACCGGTCTGGACGACGTGGTCCACCAGCGCGTCCGCCTCGGCATCCTCACCGTCGCCCACCAGGCGCGCCGGGTCGAGTTCGGCTTCCTGCGCACGGCACTCGGCCTCACCGCCGGAAACCTCAGCCAGCACCTCGCCGTCCTGGAGAAGGCCGGACTGGTCGATATCGAGAAGGGCTACGAGGGCAAACGGGCCCGCACCTGGCTCTCCCTCACACCCGAGGGCGACCGCGCCCTGCGGGACGAGGTCGCCCAGCTCAAGCGCCTCATCCACCAGATCGAGCAGGGCAGCTCAGCCCCGGAGTCCTGATCTGGACCCCGGCGAACCGTGGTGAGCCGTGAGCGGCTCCCGCCGACGTCCGACGGACCCGGAGAGCACGCCGAACACCGTCCAAGGAACCCAGGGAGGACACGTGACCATCACACCGGTCACCACGACGGACGTGACGCGCCGTCGCTTGCTCGCAGCCGCGCTGGTGACGGGGATCGGGGCCGCCGTGCCGATCAGCTCAGCGCGCCAGGCGTGGGCGGCTGCGACCGCCCCCGGTCTGTCGCAGCTCACGCTGCCCAGGCCCACCGGGCCGCACCCGGTGGGCACGGTGCCGCTCCACCTCGTCGACACCTCGCGTCCGGATCCTGTGGCCGGCCCGGGGCATCACCGCGAGTTGATGGCCAGCGTCTGGTACCCCGCTTGCAAGACGAAGGACCTGCCGCGTGCTCCCTGGATGACCCAGGCTGCGCTGCGGGCGTTTCTGGCGGACGTCGGCTTCCCCCTCGATCCCGCCCTCGGCCCACTCACCGCCGGACACGTGGGCGCACCCGTGCACCAAACGGGCCATCGCCTGCCCGTCCTCGTGTACTCGCACGGCGCGGGCAGCCATCGCGGCGACCACACCATCATGGTCCAGGAACTCGCCAGCCACGGCTACGCCGTGGTCACCGTCGACCACACGTACGACGCGTTCAGCGAGTTTCCCGACGGCCGACTCACCGTTCCGGCAGAGGTCCCGCCGTTCCTGGGGCCCCGGGACTTCGCCACGGACATCCGGTTCGTGCTCGACGTCGTCGAGGGCCTTGCCGCCGGGCACAACCCCGACGTCGACGGCAGGCCACTGCCCCAGGGACTGCTCGGCGCCCTCGACCCGAGGTGCATCGGCGCGTTCGGCTGGTCCAAGGGTGGCACCGCCACCGCGCTCACTATGCTCACCGACCAGCGCGTTGGCGCCGGGCTCAGTATCGACGGTCCGATGCAGCCGACCATCGCCACCGACCTGGACCGGCCGTTCATGATGATGACCGCTTCGTTTACCCGGGCCGCCATGCCGGACGTCGCCGAGTTCTGGACACACCTTTGCGGTTGGCGGCTGAACATCCAGGCCGACGGGGCCATCCACAAGACGTACGGCGACGACGCGACACTGATCCCGCAAGCGGGCAAGGTCCTCGGCATGACTAACCAGCAGATCCAGGACATGATCGGCACCCTCGATCCGGCTCGGGCGGTCCGGATCCAGCAGGAATACCCGCTCGCGTTCTTCGACCTACACCTGCGACACCGCCGGGGACATCTGCCCGACGGCCCGAGCGCGGCCTTCCCAGAGGTGAAGTTCATCCCGTGAGAAGCGTCGGACCGCGCAATGCACGGCCCGACCAAGACCGCCAGGAATGCCGTCGCCATCCGGACACGGCCTTCGCAAGGCCGGCTATCCGCGCAGCCCTTCCATCGCGCGATCGACGCTCCTACCGCTCGCCGTCGTCCTCCCCGCCGGTCGAGGGTTCACGTAGCGGCCTGCGGCCGGCCTCCTGCGGGCGGAAAAACGCGTAGCGGCCGATCTTCTACCCCTGGCCGCGGCCATGCTCCCCGCGCCCGCGGGGATGGTCCAATCGCGCCGAGCGCCTTGACCGCCAGGTAGATGTCCTCGCGCCCGCGGGGATGATCCATTGTTCAGCTGCGTCCCAGCGCTCCCCGGTGATGGCCTTCACGGTCCTGAGAGTGGGTACCGTCTCTCCTGCGAGGGCGCGGCGTACGACGTCCACCGAGATGCCGCTGTCCTTGGCGAGCACCTCGAAGGTTTTGCCCGAGGCGTCCTTGGCGTTGCGCAGTCGCTGGATGAGGGTCCGCAGCAAGGGGGGCGTGCTGGCCGGGATGGGGCTGAGCGGTCGGCCGGCCATCTCAGAGCGTCCTGCCGAAGGCGCGGCGCACGTCCAGGCGCAGCCCCGGCCGGGCACGCGCGAGCCGGCCGGCGGCCGCGGCCGCCAGCGCCCCCAGCACGGCGGGCACTTCGTGACCGGTCGCGGCCAACGCGGTGACGGCCAGGACGACGATGACGATGACGACGGCGTCACCGGCCGGGAGACGGCCGGCGAGCGGGTACGCGATGCCGCACTCGGCAGCCACCGCGACGACCGCACCGGCCGTGGCCAGGCGGGCGGAGAAGACGAACATGGTGCTCCTCGAACTGATGACGAAACAGATGCACCCCGCCGTGCGGTTGTTGGGGGCGAAGCGCCCGCGGCCTTGGCGAGGCCTCGATCGTGGCACCTGACCGGCCCGGCGGGCCAGGCCGATCACCCGCATTCCGGCACCTGCGTCCACACGGACGTGCCGTCGTCACGCGAGGCCTTCAACTCGCCCCACCGCAGGTCAGCGGCGGTGCGGACACGGCATTCCGTCTCTTTGTCCAATTCGGCAGGCCCGAAGCGGTAGCCCCTCAGCCACCCCCCTCGAGACCGCCCGGTCCGCCCCCCACGCCCTGCCGGTCACCGCGGATCAAGAACACGGACAACTCGCCACCTTCCTGCGGGCCGCCGGTCTGCAGCAGCCCACGACCGGCGGCGAGCCGGGGACGCACCTTCCCCTCGGCCGGCCGGCGTTGTCAGTGCCACGCCGTAGGGTGCCGGACATGGCCCGCTCCTGGACACGACTGCATGAGCACCTCGGGGCTGCGCCCGGCCCCCTGGACTTCGGCATGGTCGCCAAGGCGGCCGCCGCCCGGCTGGCGGAGTCCGACGACCTGGCCTGGAAGGAACAGCTTCCCCAGCCCTCGCGCGAGGGCCGCTGGAATGAACTGGCCAAGGACATCACCGCGATGGCCAACACCCGCGGCGGCCTGATCATCTTCGGCGTGCGGGACACCACGTGCGAACTGGTCGGCATCGACCCGGACGAGGTGAACATCGAGCAGTACGCCCAGTGGGTCCGCAACCACGTCCAGCCCTACCTGCCCGACCTCACCTTCACCGTCCTCACCTCGGCCGACGGACCACCAGCGTCCTCATCGCCGACGTCCCGGCCAGCCCCATGGCACCCCACCTCGTCTACGGCACCGCCGCCCGGGACAAGGACCAGCAGGCCGCCGTCGCCCCCTACCGCGACCGCGACCACACCGCCTGGATGGCCGAACACCAACTCGAACGCGCCTACCGCGACCGCTTCACCCGCGCTCAGCGCGCCGAGGACGAAGCACGCCACCTGCTCGCCCACGCTCAGGAGACCGTGCCGCCCAGCACATCGAGCCGGCCACCTACTTCGTCGCCCTGGCCCGCCCCGAGCGCCCGCTGCCGCGCACCGCTCCGCGCCTGACCCGCGAAGAGATGACCGCCGTGGCCCGGGCCGCCCGCCGCCGGGGCGGTGATCCGATGAGGCCCGGCCCTCTGGCCAGTCTGGAGACCGTCACGGGCAACCCGCGGCCCGGCCTGCGCCGCTGGGTCCTGAGCACTCTCCTCCTGCCTGGCGCCCGCGAGGTCCATGCCCAACTGCACCACGACGGAACCGTGCTGCTGGCCGCCAGCGTCTCCTGGCATGCCGCACGCAACCTGGCTGCCGATGAGTTGCCCGACGCGGGCGTCGCGGTGTCCGAGGACTTCATCGGCGCTTGCTGCCGCGACCTGACCAACACCGCCTGGGAACTGGCCCGCCGGCTGCGGATGGACAGCGCGCTGCAGCTGACCGCAACCCTCACCGTCGTCACCTCCTCTCCCACTACGCCCCCGCCCTGGTCTCCGTCGTTAGCGGTTTCGGCGGCTTCACCGACGTTCCCAACCACGCCCGCCACCCCCGCCGGATCCAGCCCGTCACCGCCACACTGCCCCGCTCGACGAGGCCGAAGCCCTTGCGGAGACCGCACAGGAGCTGTTCACCGACGTGATGAACCAGTTCGGCCTCGACCCGCAGCTCTAAGGCCCCCGAACGCCCGTCCCACGCCGAGCACGGCGACGTCCCCGCCCCGCACCGCGCGGCGGCCCAGCCCGGGGCTTTCGCACGCCGCCCCGGCACCGGGATCCGGCAGGCCGGCCGCCGCGCCGTGACTCCGGCACGACGACCGTCGTTGTCCCGGCTGGTGCCGCCCCTTGCCCGCGCTGTGACGGTGCCCGGCCGAGTGCCGCGTCAGCCCACGACTGACGCGGACAGGTAGGCCCCAGACGCGCCGCGTCACTCACAGCGCCCCGCCCGTGTGGCCACGCCACCCAGCAGGCGCCGGATCGTGGGACCGGCCGCAAGGACGGCACGGCCATGACCTCCACCCACCCGCGCAAGCGACCGCAGCGGCGCAGCGAGATCCCCCACGGCCCGCAGCAGGACACCGGCCTGCAGCAGATCCGCGACACCCTGCCGCCCGCGCCCGCCCCCTGCACGGTCAAGCCCGCCCCGCGCCCGGTGGGCGACGAGGTGCCATCGGAACTCCTGGCGCTGGTGACCCACCACTGTCGCCGCATCAACGCCTACCTCGCCCGCGCCCAGCACCTGCAGACCGTGCACGGGGATGACATGAAGCAGTGGCAGCGCCTGGCCCTGTACGCCCTGACCGACGCCCTCGCCCACATCCATCTCCTGGTCGGCACCCTCGCCGCCTACCTCCAGCGCCAGGACCTCGACGCCGACCTGCTGCGCCGCTACCAGCAGTCCCCCGACCCCGATCGCTACATCACCCGTGAGGCCGTCCAGCACCTCGACGGCCTCACGGGCGCCGTGCCCGAGGACCCGGCCGAGCCGGTCTGGACCTCCGTCGGCCGGCATGTCGCCCGCGACGGCAGCTGACGCCGGACCGGCAGCACGCCCAGGCTTGTTCCGGGCGAGGGATTCCCTGTTGCCCGCGGTTGGTACGCGAGATGTTCGCTCGGGGATGGGGCCCGGAGCGCCTGGGCGGGTGCCGTCGGCCGGCGGTCAGGCGGCGCGATGCGCGGGTGCTGGGGGTGGCGGTTCGGGGACGCGGGCGTGCAGGGCAACCTCGGGCGGGCGTCGACGCTGGAAGAGTCCCGCGTCGCCGTCGGGGAAGCGGGTGAGGAACTCGTCGTCGTCGGCGAAGAGCAGGCTGGAGGAGAACGAGACGGGATCCACGCCCGCGGGCAGGGCGACGCCGTCGCGCCGGACGCGTTCAGCGACAACATAGGTGAGGCCGATGGTGAGGGCGGTCTCGACGTTGCCAGCGGACATGGAGTCGAGCAGGTTCCTGAACCTGGGGCTGATCTTGTCTCCTCCCAGCGGATGGGGAAGACAAGGCACCGGGCGTAGGCGAGCAGGTGCAGTTTGGTGGAGTGATCGGCTTCGCCGATCCATCGGGCGTCCTCGCCCAGCCGGGGCCGGACCTCTGCGTCGACATAGGGACGCTCCGCCGGGTCGTTGCACGCGCCGGCGATGACGATCGGCATGTCCGCCTGGCGGACTGCGTCAATGGACAGGTGGACTCCCCTGTCCGCGACGAGTCGGCCGAGGAAGACGGCAGACCGTCATGGGTGTGTCGAAGTTCGAGAGGTTCTTCCGCGCCGCCGCAGGCCTCGACGTGGACAAGAACGACCTGAAGCGGTACAGCGACTTCGTCGACGCCAAGCTCTACGACCTCCTGGTCGTCGGCCAGGCGTCGGCCAAGGCCAACGGCCGGGACACCGTCGAACCGTGGGACCTACCGATCACCAAGGGCCTCCAGGAGAGCATCCACCGGTTCCGGCGGCTCGACGAGGAGGTCGAGCTGAAGCCGATCCTGGAACGGCTCGCCGCGCACCCTCCCCTCGACAGGACGCCCACCCAGGAGACCGAAGAGCGCTACCCCGAGATCATCGGCGGTCTCAGCGTCGCCCTCGCCGAGACGTTCAAGACCATCTACACGGACGTCAAGAACCCGCAGACCGGCCACTGGGAGGGGGTGACCGCGGTGTTCGACCGGCTGCTGTAGCAGTTGCGCCCCGGTGCATGTCGCCGGTCTGACTGATATGCCGGACCGGGGTCGGAAGGCGGAGACTGGGAGCCTCACCGAGACCAGGCCGGGAAGACCAAGGTCGCCCTCCAGCCGGGCGGCAGCTACCGCTGATCGCGCGCAGACGTGCCCTCGGCGCACCCTCGGCCGGGCCTTGCCGTCCCCGGTCCGGAACGGGATCCGGACGGGCCCTGCCGGGTGTCCCTGCCGCTCGCATCGTACAACCAGCGACTCGTGAAGGGAGCCTTACCATGACACAGGAACTCCAGGGGATGCGGGTGGGGATTCTGGCCACCGACGGCGTCGAGCGCGTGGAACTCGACCAGCCGCGCGGTGCGCTGCAGGGCGCAGGGGCGAAGACCGAGATCGTCTCGCTCCACCCCGGCGAGATCCAGGCCCGCCAGTTCGACCTCAACGCTGCCGGAACCTTCCCCGTGGACCGCCTGGTCGCCGACGCCTCCGTCGACGACTACCACGCCCTGCTCCTGCCCGGCGGCACCATGAACCCTGACCAGCTGCGCATGGACCGCGACGCGGTGCGGTTCGTCAAGGACTTCATGGCCAGCGGGAAACCGGTCGCATCGATCTGCCACGGCCCGTGGACCCTGGCGGAAGCCGACGCCGTGCGCGGCCGCCGCCTGACGTCCTGGCCCAGCATCCGCACCGACCTGCGCAACGCCGGCGCGAAGGTCGTCGCCGACCAGGAGGTGGTCGTCGACGGGCAGCTGGTCACCAGCACGCCGCCTTGGCGGCGCGGTGCTGATTCCCGTGCTGACTACGCACCGTTGAACCGGACATCTCGGAGCTGCGCGATTTCAAGGCAGTCCGGCCCCGGTGCTCCCAGCTGAAACACGGTCAGGCTCGCCTGCGGTACTTCCCCGTGGCGTCACAGGGTTGTTCCAGGTGGTGCGATCCCGGACGTACGCCGCCGCGGCGGCCTGAGAATCGAGGGTGTACCGGACCAGGGGGAAGGGGCGGGAGCCGTGGCGGCAAAGGTGTTGGGGACCTTCGAGTACAGGATCACGCACATCGTCAGCCAGGAGGCCGGTCACAATGACACGCGGACGATCGCCCTCACCAACGACGACGCGGGCCGTCTGGAACGGTTCGAGCAATGCAGGAACGAGACCCACGCGACGTGCGACCACTGCGGCGCTCGACTCCTGGTGGCCCTCCCGTCGTTCGCCGAAGTGCGCAGTGAGCGCCGCAGGCACGGGTTGTGGTGGAAGGTGTGCGCCCTGGCGACGGTCCTCAGCGGCTACGGTCTCCTCCACGTGACCCGCACCGCCACGGGCGCGGGATACGGGCCTGGCATCGCCTTCGCCGTGACCGTGGCCGCGACGCTGTTCTTCGGGTACCGCACGCTGATCAGCGGATTGCTCTCGCGCAGCAACGGAGGACCTGACGTCACTCGCGTCGACTGCCGGGAACCCGGAAGCGTACGGCACAGCTGGACCTACGTGCAGGCGGCCGAGGATGCGTGACGCGGTCGGGCGGTCCCGTCGGCTCCCGTCACCGCACCGGCTCAAGCCGTGGCATCCTCGTACTGGCCGAGAAAGCGGAAGCGGCCGCCCGACGCCTGGAAGAGGTACAGCGCCTTCATGGTGTACCTCCTGCTCGACGACGTGTAGCTCAGCCGCTTGGTGATCCCCCGGTAGTCCGTCTCGCGCAGCCGCCCCACGATCGCGCCCCGTTCCGCCCGGGAGCTGCCCAGCGTTGTCATCGCCCGGGCCACGAAGAGCGTCGCGTCGTAGGCCTCCGCGGAGTACCAGGGCGGGGCGGCGCCGAAGCGTTCGCGGTAGGCGGTGGCGAAGGACTTCGCGGACGTCACACGGGTCGGATCGAGGAATGCGGTGGCGAAGACCCACCCCTCACCGGCGTCGCCCGCCGAGGTGAGAAAGCGTGGATCGAGGGCGCGTTGGGTGGCCAGCCGTGCACCGGAGTAGCCGGCGGCACGCAGCGCACGGGCCAGTTGCGCCGCGCGTGCGGGCCCTCCGGCGAACAGCACCGCGTCCGCGTCCGCGGCGGTCACCGACTCGGCGAGGGCACGGAAGGCGTCGGCCCCGTCGTCCCTGGCGGCGAGGGTGCGCCGGGTCGTGGTGGGCTGTCCCGATCCGACCGCCTCGGCGACGCCCGCACAGATCTCCCAGCTGAAGTCGCCCTCGGCCGCGTCGTCGATCAGCACCGTCCGGCGTGCCCGGACGGAGCGGACCAGGTAGGCGACCAGCGGTGCGGCCAGGTTGCGATCGGGGGGCCGGGTGGCCGCGTACGTCGGGTACGTGAGGGCGGACAGCTCGTCGAGCCCGACCGACACGGAGACCATGGGGAGCAGCGCATGGTGATACTCCTTGAGGACGGCCTTGGCGCAGGCGTCGGTGGTCGGCCCGATCACGGCGCGGACCCGGTCGTCGGCCGCCAGCTGCCGCGCGACCTGTCGCGCCCGGGTCGTGCTGCCCGCGTCGTCGTGCACCTGGAGTGCGAGGTCGAAGCCGCGTCCGGCACGGGAGTTGACGTGGTCGACGGCCAGCCGGACACCGTTCCTCTGCGCCAGTCCGGCTGCCTTCTGATCTCCCGTCAGATCGGCGTGCAGGGCGACCACCAGCCGCGGCAGCCGTGTGCCGGCACCTCCGGTCGAGGAGCGGCCGGGTGGATCCGCCGTCCACCAGGCCGCCGTGGCACCCGCCGCCACGACCCCGGCGGCCGAGCCCAGCACCAGGAATCGGCGTCGTGTGGCGCCCCTCGGCCTTCCCTCCGCGGCCGGCACCGTGACGACGTCTGCCGGAGCGCCGGACACCTGCGTCGCCTCAACCGCGGGCAGCGCGAGCGCGGCGGCCGAACGGCGCGCGATCAGCCCGGTGAGCGACTCCGGCAACCACCCCCCGGCCTCGCTCCCACCATCCAGAGCCTCCCGCACCTCGGTCACGGTGGGGCGGGCGACGTGCTCCTTCCCCAGGCACTCCCGTAGCAGCGGCAGCAACGGCGCCGGTACGCCATCCAGGTCCGGATCGCCGTGGACGGTACGCACCAGCACCTCGGCCGCGGAACCCCGGCCGAAGGGGCGTTCGCCCGTCACCGCGAACGCCAGCAGACAGCCGAGCGAGAAGACGTCGCTGGCCGGTCCGATCTCCCGGCCCCGCCCCTGGGCCTGTTCGGGGGAGAGGAACCCGGGCGAGCCGACCACCATCCCGCTGGCAGTGAGCGCGGTGTCCTCCGGCATACGGGCGATACCGAAATCGATCATCCGGGGCCCGTCGACCGCGAGCAGCACATTGCCCGGCTTCACGTCCCGGTGCACCAGACCCGCCGCGTGCACGGCCGCCAGCGCGTCCGCGAGGCGGGCCCCCAGGAACCGCACCGAGCCGTACGGCAGCGGCCCGCACTCCTCGATCGCCTCCGCCAGCGAGGGGCCCGGCACGAACGCCGTGGCGAGCCAAGGGGACTCCGCGTCCGGGTCCGCGTCGAGCAGCGGTACGACCCAGGGGCTCGCGACCCGGCCCGCCGTCTCCACCTCACGGCGGAAACGGGCCCGGAAGCCCGGGTCGTCCGCGTGCGCGGCGCGGATGACCTTCACCGCGGCCAGCGAACCCCCGCCGGAACGCGCCAGGTACACCACGCCCATGCCGCCCGCGCCCAGCCGGCGCAGCAGCCGGTAGCCCGCGATCCTGGCCGGGTCGGCGCCGCGCAACGGCTCCATCAGGTCGACACCCGGAACGACGCCACACCCTGGTACCGGAACCGGCCGGCGTCGGCCTTCCACAGGTAGACCCCGCCCCCGTCGACGACCAGGGCCCCGGTCTTCTTGTCGAAGGCGAAGTTCTTCGTGATCCCCTTGTACGAGGTCGCCCGCAGCGCTGTCGTCAGGTTCTGCCGGGTGACGCGCCCGGCGGCCAGCGAGCTCAGACTCCGCACCGTCAACCGGGCGACGTCGTACGCCTCGACGGCATACCGTTCCGGCTCGGCGCCGAAACGCTTGCGGTACGCGGCCGCGAACGCCTTGGCCTCGGGTGCCACGGAGGCGTCCATGACGGGGGCGACGATCACCCAGCCGTCAGCCGCGTCCCCGGCGGCGGACAGGAACCGGGTGTCGAGCACCCCCTGGGCGGCGGCCCGTGCGCCCGGGAATCCACGGTTCTTCAGTTCCCGGGCCAGCAGCGCGGCCCGGTCGTGGTAGCCGGCGAAGACCACGGAGTCCGCGCCGCCGTCGAGCAGGGCGTCGAGGGTCGGCCCGAAGTCCGTCCGCAACGCGCTGACCACCTTCGGGACGGCCGGCTGCCGGGCGTCCCGAAGGACCCGGCTGAGTGAACTGCTGATCTCCCAGGCGTACGCGTCCGCCGCCCGGTCGTCGACGATGCCGACCGTGCGCGACTTCGCGGTGCCGCGCAGATAGGCGCTGAGGTAGAACGGCAGGATCGTGTCCGGCACGCGGGCGTGGAGGAAGGACCGGCTGCCCGTCACCACCAGCACCGTGGCGCCGGGCGACACCGCGATCAGGGGAAGCGAGGCGGCGTCGTACCTGGCCAGCGCGGCCAGGGCGGTGTCGTCCGTGGTGGGGCCGATCACGGCCAGCACGTTACGGTCGGCGATGAGTTGCTTGGCCACGGCGGGCGCCCTGGCCGGATCGCCACCGTCGTCCACGGCCCGCACGGCGAGCGTGAAGGGCCTGTCCTCACGGGAGTTGAACTCGTCGACGGCGAGCCGCAGCCCCCGCTCCTGAGCCCGGCCCACCGCTTGGTGGTCACCGCTCAGATCGGCGTGCAGGCCGATGGTGTGTACGGGCCCGCTCGCCGTCGGGGCGCCGGTGGAGCCGTTTTCCTTGCCGTCACCGGAGAGCGCGGCCCAGGCGGCCACACCGCCGCCGGCTGCGACGGCCACCGCGCCACCGGTCAGGGCGAGGAAACGGCGCCTGCCGACGGCACGGCTCGATGGCTGTCCGGAGGTGTCGTCCTCCGCGGTGGTGTCGGCGGCCGCGGAGTCGACCTCGGTGTCGTCGATGGCGGGCAACCCGATCCCGGCGGTCGACCGTTCGGCGATCAGCCGGATCAACGGCTCGGGCAACCAGGCCTGGTCGCCGGGTTCCTGCTCCTCGGGCGCCGGCCGGGGTCCCGCCCGCAGAGCCTCTCGCGGGTCGGGCGGGGCAGCAGGCGCGGTGGCCGTGAGGGCCTCCGACAACTCCTCGGCGGTGGGCCGCAGTTGCGGGCTCTTCTCCAGGCAACCGCGTACCACCTCGGCGAGCTCCTGCGGAACACCTTCCAGGTCCGGGGCGTCATGCACCGTGCGGTACAGCAGCGCGTCGAGTGAGCCGGTACCGAAGGGAGGGCGGCCGGTGGCCGCGTGGGCCAGCACGCAGCCCAGCGAGAAGACGTCGCCGGCCGGACCCAGCTCGCGCCCGCCCCCGGCTTGTTCCGGTGCCAGGAAGCCGGGTGTGCCCACCACGACACCGGTCGACGTGAGCGCGGTGTCCTGCGGATCGCGGGCCACACCGAAGTCGATCAGCCGTGGTCCGTCGAGAGCCAGCAGCACATTGCCCGGCTTGACGTCCCGGTGCACGAGACCGACCCCGTGGAGGTCCCGCAGCGCCTGGGCGAGCCGCGCCCCCAGCACGCGCAGGCTCCGCACGGGCAACGGTCCGTGCGCCGCGACGGCCTCACCGAGCGAGGGCCCCGGCACGAAGTCCGTGGCCAGCCAGGGCTGCGGCGCCTCCGGGTCGGCGTCGACCAGGGACGCCACCCAAGGGCTCGTCATCCGGCGGGCCGTCTCCGCCTCCCGCCGGAACCGCTCCCGGAAGCCGGCGTCCTCGGCGTACTCGGCCTGGATTACCTTCAGCGCGACCAGTGAACCGCCGGCCGAGCGGGCCAGGTACACCACGCCCATCCCGCCCGCGCCGAGCCGTCCGAGCAGCCGATGACCCGCCAGCCTGGACGGATCGGAATTACGCAGCGGCTCCATCACTTCTCCTTCAAGCGCTGCTGAACGCGGCCCAGCATCCGGCCCAGGGCGGTGGCACCAAGTTGTTGGAGTTCCTTCTCGGTGTGCCCCTTCCAGCCCGTCACGGAGACGGCCACGACGACCGTGCCCAGCCGGGCGACCATCCACTCGTACGGCTGGGCGGCGCCGCCCTTCTCGACGTACTGACCGGCCTCCAGGACGGAGTCGTCGGCGTAGTCCTGCTCGCGGGTGCCGAAGGGCGTGCCGAGCGAGTTCAGACCCGTGATCCGCTCGTGGGCCCGCGGCTGTTGCTCCGGGCAGCGCAGGACTTCCTCCAGGGTTGTGCTCAGCTGCTCGTCGGCGCCGAGGACCGAAGAGTGCGCGGTGGCCGCGGCCGTCACCTTGACGGCACCCTTGCCGCCGCCTGCCGGCAGCAGGCTGTACCGGGACAGGCCGGCCAGTACCCCCCGAGGGGCTTTTTCGCGTGCCCAGCGGCAGCTGTCGTCCAGCACGGCCCAGGTGCCCCGGGGGCTCTCGGCCGGGTCCTGCGCGACGAAGCCCCGGCCCCAGTCGCCCGGAGCGAACACCACCGAGTCCACCAGGCGTTCCCCGTCCTTCGAGGTCCTCGGGACGAGGGCGGCGTCCGGCGTGAAGACGGGAGGGGCGGTCGAGGCGCCCGACGGGGACACCGCAGCTTCGGGCGAGGCGGTGTGCGCGGACGACCCGGTCCGCCGGGGTCCGTTGTCCGCCCCCTGTGCCGAACACCCGGCCAGCAGAGTTCCCGCCACCACGAGCGTCATCCAACTTCGCCGCACACCTCGGGTGTTGCCGTTCACGCAGTCCCCTCTGCACCCGCTCGAGTCGTCCGACTGCCGAATGTAGACGGCCGTGGGAGGAGCGGCCTCAGTGGAAACACGTAACCCCCTACGTGTTCTGCCACGTCCCCGGTGTACGGCCCGAAGGCGGGGAGGAGTGCGTGGTTTCACGGATGTGCCCGCGCACGCGGCCCCGGCACACTGACGCGGGGTGCGAGCCGGCGGCGGGCAGGGGACCCCGCCGGACCGCACACGACGAAAGGTGAGCATCCGTGAAGCCGATGACCGGCGAAGAGGCGCGGGGAGCCCGCTGGCCCGCGTCCTTCCCGGGCGCGTCCCGCGCCAGGGCCCCGGCGCACGCACTGGCCGTTCTGGTGGTCGTGACCGCCGTGCCGGTGCCGATCCTGCTGATGTGCAGCGCTGCCCGGCGCACTGCCGGGCCTGCGCGGGGTGCCGTACGGGCTGCAGACCGCACTGGCCCGGGTGGCCTCGGTGCTCGCGCCCCGGCGCTGTGCCTGACCACCGCGCTCATGACTGACGGCGACCACTGCACGGCGCAGCTGACCGAGCATCCGCTCGCGGGTCATGCGCGGGCCGCGTCCGTCGTGGCCGCGCCGGCCGTGGGGTCAGCGGTCGCGGATCACGTGGCCGGCCTCGCGTCGCCGGGCGCACCTGGCCATGCTGTACGCGATGTGGCTCGCCACAGTCGCGGTCGCCGCCGTGGTGATCCTGGCGCCGCGGCTTCAGGCGGCCCAGACCTGCGCCCACAACCGATCACCGGACCCGGCTCACGAGCCTGGTCCCAGCCCGACGCGGGTCATGAGTCCGGCCAGGGCCGCGCGGGACGGCACCGACGCCTTCCGGTAGATGGAGGACAGGTGGGTCTCGACGGTGCGTCGGCTGAGGTGGAGCCGAGCGGCGATGCCCTGGTTGCTCAGGCCCTGCGCCACCAGCCCCGCCACCTCCAGCTCACGGGCCGTCAGCTCCGCGAGCTGCGCCGGAACCGTCGGGGTCTGCGCCATCACCTGGGGGCGGATCAGTTCGGCGAGGTCCACCAGCAGGCGTGCGCCGCCGCCGACGGCGATCCGGTGGGCCCGGTGCCACATCGCGGCGGCGCGCGCTCCCTGCCCCGTGCGCTGCACCAAGGGCGCCGCCCGCAGCAGGGAGTACGCCTCCCACAGGGATTGGCCGCAGCAGACGTACTCCTGCGCCGTCGCGTCGAGGAGCCGTACGGCCCTGCCGGTTTCGCCCTGGTGCTCGGCCAGCGTGGCCTGAGCACGCAGGGCGGCCGCGCGCTGACCGTCGAGGCCGAGCCGGTCGGCCTCGCGCGTCGCCTGGGCGACCCAGCGGCTGGCCGCGTCGACGTCACCTGCGGCGAGGGCCGCGGCCGCGAGGGTGTCGAGCTGGCCTGGGCGGATCGAGGGTTGCAGCAGGGGCAGTTCAGGACCGCCGCCTGCCGCCGTGATGGCCTCCTGCGCGCGGTGGGGGTCACCGCTCACGTACGTCGCGTGCCCGAGCATGCACCAGGCCAGGGACGACCACCAGCCCCTGCTCCGGCCCACCGCGGCGGTGGCCTCCTCACCCGTGGACAGGGCGCTGCCGTCCCCCAGCGGACGCACCAGCAGCAGCACCAGCGTCTTGATGGCCAGGGTGAAACCCAGAAGGTCCTCGCTGCCCGCGGCCCGGGCGATCAACTCCGCCTCCTCGGCCGCCTCCAGCGCGGACGGCAGACGGCAGGTGGTGAGATGGACGAAAGCCCTGCTCGTCAGGAGGTGCGGCAGGACGTGGAGTTGTCCGGTCCGGCGGGCGATGCGGAGCCCTCGGGTGACGTGCCGCTCGGCGTCGTCGTAGCGCTCCAGCAGGGTTTCCGCCCAGGCGAGCCAGACCAGCGCCTCGCACAGATCCGCGAGACCGGGATCGGTCAGCGCGTCGGCGAGTGAACCAGCGGCGTCGGTGAAACGGGCCGCCGCCTCCGTCTCCCCCTCGTACGCCTCGCCCAGGGCTGCCAGGGCCAACGCCGCCGCCTCACCGGTGGGGTCGTCGTCGGCACGTGCCACGGCGACGGCCTGCGCGACGTCCTCGCGTGCCTCCGGATAGGACGCGGTCAGCAGAGCGGACATGCCGAGGGCCAGTCGCAGGGAGACCGCCTGGGCGGGGGACGGACCCGGAGCGCGGGACAGCTCCCGGCGCAGCAGCGCGGTGGCCTCGGGGGAGTGGCCGAGGTGCCGCTCCATCACGGCGCACTGGGCGACGGCCTGCGTACGCAGTTCGGGATGGTCCTTGCCGGCCGTCTCGATCAGGGTGTGCAGCAGGTCCCGGCTCTCCCGGAGGCTCCCGCTGACGCCGAGCGCGCGGGCGCGTGCCAGGACCAGTTCGCCGCGTTGCCTGAAGCGGTCGGGACTGTCCGGCATATGGGTGAGGACGACATCCAGCAGATGGGCGGCCGTGGCCGGCGCGGTTGACGCGAACCGTGCGGCGGCCTCGATGAGCACCTCCGCGGCCCGGGGGTCCCAGCCGGTCAGCGACCGTTCGACGTGGCGGGCCCGCTCGGTGGCGGGAGCACCGCCACGGGCCAGTTCGCGCGCGGCACGGCGGTGGACCTCGGCCCGCCGCCCGGGCGCGGTTCCCTCGTAGACCAGGGCCCGGACCAGGGGATGGCGCAGCGTCCACCGGCCGCCCGGTCCGGCGCGCAGCAGATCCCGCACCACCAGGGCACCGGTCTCGTTCTCCACGTCCTGGGGGGACAGCCCGGTCGTCACGGTCAGCATGCCGGGCGTCGCGTGGTCGCCGAGCGCCGCCACCGCCTCGACAAGCCGGCGCTGCGGGCCGGTGAGCGTGGCCAACTCGTCGAGCAGCAGCGCCGCGAGCCCACCGGGCAGGCCTGCCGGGACCATGGCGTCGCCGTGCGCGTCGGGCGTGAGGCCGTGCGGTGACACCCCTGTGCGGTACGCGTGCACCAGGGCGAACAGGTACAAGGGGTTGCCCTCGCTGGCGGTGTGCAGCTGTCTGGCCCGGTCCTCGGGCACGTCGGGAGCCAGCGCCAGGACGGATTCCTGCTCGGAGAGCGGCTCCAGGGCGAACTGGAGCACGGTTCCGCCGGATGCGCCGCGCGTCAGCGCCGCGGTCAGGGACGTCGGCGTCTGCCGGACCCGCCGGGCCACCGCCAGGAGGGCGCGTCCGCGCGCGGGGTGCCGGATCAGGTGGTCCACGAGTTCGCGTGAGGCGGGATCCGCCCAGTGCAGGTCGTCCAGTGCCAGCACCAGACCCCGCTCACCCAGGTGCGTCAGGAACGCGGCGATCTCACGATGCAGCTCGAACCGGGCGGCGGCACCTTCCGGGGAAACGTCGCCCGGTGACCTCCGGATGCCGTGCAGCACCGAGCGCATGTCAATGAGAGCGGGGTCGGCGTCCCGGGTGCCGGGGTCGGTGTCGGCGAGCGCGTCGGTGAACAGCTGGTAGGGGACGTGCTGTTCGTACTCCGTGGCCCGGCCGCGCAGTACGGTGAACCCGGCCCTGCGGGCCCGCGCGCACAGCTCGTCGAGCAACCTGCTCTTTCCGATGCCGGGTTCACCGACGATGTCGACGACCTCCGGCAGGCCGGACCGGCCCAGGCCTGCCAACAGCGTGTCCAGCCGCGCCAGTTCCGTCGATCTGCCCACCAGTCCTGCCACGCCTACGTCCCCCCCGGCCGGTGACCTGCGCACCCGCGTCGATCTTCGTTCCCCACAGCTCACCTTAAGGGGCCGCACAGCCGGCACCAGGTGCCTGGGGACAGGTCGTGGCAGGGCGGAGCAGGAAGGGTGCGCCGGGAGCCGTCGACCCTGACGAAATCTGCTGCGGCGGCCGGACGTGGCCGGATGCAGTGCCGAGAAGCGGTACGAGGCTGAGCACACCCCGGCTTCTCGCCTAGAGTCGGCGTATGACGGAGGCATCGGCCCAGGACCGCGGCGCGCGGTCCCGAGACGCGATTCTCGACACCGCCGGCACACTGATGTCGCGGTACGGCTACGCCGCCACGTCCATTTCCATGATCTCCGCCGACTGCGGTCTGCCGGCCAGCTCCATCTACTGGCACTTCGGCAGCAAGGACGGGATCTATGTCGCGGTGCTGGAGCGCGCCAGGACCGCGCTGCTGGCAGCCCTGCCCCCGGCCGAGGTGCCGGGCACCGACGTCGCACAGCGCCTGGACGCCTTCCTCGCTGAGGTCGAGGGCGCCTTCCGGCGCCACCCGCACGGTCTGAAACTGCTGCTGGGGCTGGGCATGGTCCAGGAGGACGCCAGCGCTGCGGCCGTGGCCGAGGTGCACCACTACCGCGACGCGCTGGTGGCCTGGGCTCAGGATGCGCTGAGCGCCGTCTTCGGGCTGAGTGACCGCCCCGAGGTGGCGGACGAACTGGCGCGCTTCACACTCAGAATGGCGAGTGGCACCGCAGTCGCCCGCTGGTTCGAACCGGGCGCCGTGCTGGAGACCGGGCCGTTGCACGTCGCCTTGCTGGCGCTCGCGGCTCACCACAACGTTCCGGTGCGCGGAACCTCGGGCGAGGACGCCCTCTCCCACGACGTCACGGACAGGGAATGACGACTGGGCGCGCCGCCCCCGGATCGAGCGGTTCACAGGCGCGTTCGCCCCGCAGCGGGCCGGGCCGCAAGGCGACGGATCCTGACCGCAGGTCCATTCGCGCAGGCAGCCGGTCCCCGGGCGAGGGCTTGTTGCGGCCGCAGGTGCGTCGACGTCATCGCACGGCTCCCCGGGAAGTGGGGGAGGGGAGCCAGAACGCGCAGTGGTGGTCGGTCGCGAAGCCGGTGGTGGATGCGACCCGGTCCGGCGCCAGCACCTGGACGCGGTCCCCTTCGGCCGTGTAGCGGGACCAGGCGGGGACACGGGAGCCGTTGGGGTCGCCGGTGGCCACGAACCGTGCCCAGTAGGCGGTCATCGTGGCGGACAGCCGCCGCTGGGCGGGCGTCAGGTGCAGGGAGTCCATGGGAAAGAGATAGGCCAGTTCGGAGGCGTGGAACGCGCCCTGCGGCGTGTGCGGCGCCGGGATGAACGGTGGTGCCTGGGGGTCGTGGAACTCGTAGGCGTAGACGGGCGCCCGGGTGCCGTACAGCCGGCTGTCGGCCCGTGCCGGGCAGGCGAACCGCTGGTCGGTGTTGACGGCGGAGTAGGCCAGGTTCGGGGAGGGATACGCCGAGGCCGGATACATGTGCAGGACCGCCGCTGCGCGGCCGCCGTTCTGGAGCCCGATCAGGGCGGCGTACGAGGCCGTGGTCAGGGGGCCGCCGCCGAGCAGATCCAGGTACAGCGCGGTGAAGTACCGGTATTCGTCATGGGTGTTGCCGTTCAGGGTCGGGACGGCGTTCACTCGTCCCTCGGCCCATGCCCTGCGCGGAGCACGCGGGAGGAGACGTGTCCCGGTGTTCGGGCCCCACAGGGAGGCTGCCCCGGTCCCGGCGCCGCGAAGGAGCTCGGTGGTGGTCAGGGCGCGCAGACAGGTCGCCGCGGTCGCCGGGTCCGCGCACCCGACCGAGGCCGCGAAGTCGCTGCCTCCCCGCTCGGCCGCGCCGAGCGTGAGCGGTGTCAGGGCGCCGTCCGAGGCGCAGCTCCCGCTCTGCTGGATCGCCCGCTGGAACAGGCCTTCGGCGGTCGGGGAGGCGATGTGGGCGCAGGTGTCCGCCGATCCGGCGGACTGGCCGCCCAGGGTCACTCGGTCGTGGTCGCCCCCGAAGGCGCCGATGTTGTGCCGGACCCAGCGCAGCGCGGCCTGCTGATCCATCAAGCCGTAGTCGCCGGAGGCGTGGTCCTCGCTCTCCGCCGACAGGGCGGGGTGGGCGAGGAACCCCAGCGCTCCCAGGCGGTAGTTGACGGTCACCACGATCACGCCGCGCGCGCTCAGCGTCGAGCCGTCGTAGTCGCTGCCGGCGCCGTAGGCGTTGCCGCCGCCGTGCAGCCACACCAGCACCGGGAGGGGCCAGCCGCCGGTGCGTGCGGGTGTCCACACATTCAGGTACAGGCAGTCCTCCGTCGTGCTGCCGGTGCGGTTGGACTCGCCGGGCAGGACGGGACCGCCGTCGGGGAGCAGCGTCAGCGGCAGTTGGGGGCAGGGCCGGGCGGGTACGGTGGCATCCCGCACGCCGGGCCAACGCTCGGCCGGCCGTGGGGGACGCCAGCGCAGTTCGCCCGTCGGCGGGGTGGCGAAGGGGATGCCCTGGAAGACCCGGCCGCCGTCGCGCTGGGCGGCGCCGCGCACCCAGCCGCGGTCGGTGTGCACGACCAGGGAGTCGTGAGCGGCATCGGCCCGGGCCGCGGGCGGGGGAACGGCGAGAGAGGACAGCAGCAGGGCCAGAATCGCGATCATGGTGCGGGCCAGGGTGGTGCACAGGTTCGGCGATCTCATCGCATCTCCTGATGCCGGTGCGAGCGGTGTCGTCATGGCGTGTGCTCGTAGGCGCCGATGTCGCAGGCGGCGCCCTGGGGGCGCGCGACACCGCGCTGGTCGGTGGCCGGGCAGTCGGCCGCCGCGTCCATGGCGGGGCTTCCCGGCAGCAGCGCGGCGGTGTCCGTGGGACCGCCGTTGTCGGCGAGCGGGCCGATCAGCGGCGCACGGCTGGGCAGGTCGCCCGCGGCGGTGAGCCGGCAACTGCCGTCACCGTCGATGTTGTGGCCCTCCGAGGCGATGGTGGCGAAGGCCTTCTTGCAGTTGGCGGCCTTGCCGTCGACCGTGTTGCCGGCGACGACGGAGTTGCGCAACGTCAGTCGCCCCAGCGGCAGGTCGACGACGTCGGGGATCGGGGAGGGCAGGCTGTCGAGGTAGGCGGGGGCGATGTTGATTCCGCCTCCGCCGTCGCTCGAACTGTTGCCGAAAACGGTCGAGTTGAGGATCTCCACGGGTCCAAGACCACGGATGTCGATCCCGCCGCCGTAGCCGGCGAGACTGCCGGGCCGGTCGCCCGGGTTCGTCACGCGGTTGTCGGCGACCGTCGAGTTGGTCACGGTGCCGGTGTCGTCGAACCTGATGCCCCCGGCCTCTCCCGCGACGTTCCCGCTGACGGTGCTGTCGACCAGATCCAGGTGCGAACCGGGGATGTTGAAGATGCCACCGCCGTATCCCGCGGAGTTCCCGGTCACGGCGACCCGGCGCAGCGTCATGCGGTGTCCGTTCGCGATGCCGCCACCACCGGTGTCGGTGATGGGCAGTTCGCGCTCCTTGGCCACACCACCGGTGACCGTCAGATCGGAAAGCCGGGTGTCCGCCTGCATGCGGAAGGCGCGGTCCAGGTGGTTGGCGTCGATGACGGTGGTCCGTGCGCCGGAGCCGCGGATCGTGATGGGCGCGGTGACGTTCAGGTCACCTGTGGTCGGGTCGGGGTGGTCTCCGATGACCAGACGGGGATCGGGTGGGATGGTCAGTTGGTAACGGCCCGGAGGCAGTGTGATGGTGCTGCCCTGGCGGGCGTTGGCGGCCATCACCGCGGCGCGCAGGCTGCAGGCGCCCGACGCGGTGCGGCAGAGCCCGTCCGACGGGTCGGCATCGACCGCGTCGGACGTGGTGTCCACAGTGAACTCCGTCGGTCCGACGGCTGCGGGTGTCGCGGCAGCCCTGGACGTGGGTGCGGCGAGTGCTACGGCCGTGGTGAGGACGACGGCGAGTGCGGCCGGGCTGGTTCGGACGTTCATCAGTGCACTCCTCTCGGCGAGAAGGGGAGGACTCGGCTGAGCGATGACTACCTGCTGGTTCGGATGCGGCTCGTGCGAGAAACGCGGCCGGGCGCCTTCGGGTGTGGCGCTCGAGCGGCGGGGCGGGCCGGAGCAGGGGCTGGTGGGCTGCGAACGGCAGGTGAACCGTCCGTGGTCTGTAGGGAGCGTTCCATTCACTGACTCCCGTGTCTACTGATCGGCAGGGGAATGACCGGATAGAGACGGCATCTCTTGTACGGGGTGGAAGCGGCTGCGCCCCGCTCGTCGAACGGGCGGGGCCGTATCGGTCACCGCTGGCGGAAGTGGTCCGTAGGCGTGGTGCGCATTGCGCGACCGATGCCGCGGTACGCCCGATGCGGGTCCGACGCGGCGGCGTTCTTGCCGGCATCGGACGCTCGACGAACCGATGGGCGTCAAGCGTCGGCGTGGTGTGGCCGGGCAAGGCGGCCCCGGTAGCCCGACCGTATGAGGCTCCGGGCCGAAGTGCGGCTGCGTTGCGCGTCGGCATGTCTCACTCGCGGCGCGGGGTGCTTTCGTCTGGGGGCAGGTATGCGACGGCTCCTGTGTCTGTCCCGGCGGGCCGGCCGACGTCCAACCCTTCTCCTGCGCGTCGTCCGGTTGCTGCGGGCGTTCCGTCCGCAACTCAGAAGGAGAGATCGTGGTGTCAGGAAACGTCGATGACAGCCGCGGGGTGGGGTCGTCCGCGCAGCTTCTCCGAGGCCAGAAGGCGCTGGTGACCGGTGCCAACTCGGGCATCGGCCTGGCGACCGCCATCGCTCTGGGCCGGGCCGGCGCGGACGTCGTGGTGAACTACGTCGTCGGTGCGTACGAGGCCGAGAACGTGGTGAAGGAGATCGAGGGCTTGGGAGTCCGCGCCTATGCCCACGAGGCCGATGTGTCCGACGAGGACCAGGTGACCGCCATGGTCGCGCGGATGGTCGAGGAGTTCGGCACCATCGACATCATGGTGGCCAATGCGGGCCTGCAGCGGGACGCGGCCGTGACGGAGATGACGCTCGCCCAGTGGCAGAAGGTCATCGACGTCAACCTGACCGGCCAGTTCCTGTGTGCGCGGGAGGCCGCCAAGGAGTTCATCCGACGCGGCGTGGTGGAGGAGGTCTCCCGTTCGGCGGGAAAGATCATCTGTATGAGTTCGGTCCACCAGATCGTCCCGTGGTCGGGGCACGTGAACTACGCCTCCTCGGTGGCGGACATGGCCAGCGACGGAGAAGCGCTGCAGGACGTACGGGAGGTGCGGCCCGATCAGCCTCTCGGCGAGCGCCAGAAGGACGTCGAAGTCCTCGCCGGCAGCGTAGAGGTCGAGCATCTGGAACTCGGGCGACCGGGCGTACGACTGCGGCACACATCTCGCCGGCCGGGGGCCGCGGGCACGTCGAGCTCCCGCAGGCTGAACAGCAGGTCGGACTTCACGACGACGGGGTTGAGCACGGGTAGCGCGCACGGCGGGGGCGCAGCTCAGTGCGGTCCAGGCCGCCTATGGCGGCCGCCGGCGCGGGTTCCGCCGGGGAGCCGAACGTGCTCTACTCATTGCGCTCGTTGAACGAGTTGGCGCGCATCCTCACCGGCCTGTGACCTACCAACACCGCAGCTCACCGGCGGGGCGGGTCCGGGACGGGTTCGATGACCGGTTACGCCGGCCATGAGGGTCATGAACTCAGCGAAGAGTGTCACGCAGGGCGTCCTCCAAGACAGGTAGCCGGTCCAGTAGCAGCAGAGCTGCCTCGTGCCGTGCCCGCGCGTACGACTCGAGTGCGGCGTCGACGATGTGCGGTCGTTCCACTGGTGCCGACAACGGAAAGGTCGAGCAGAGCTTGGCTGCACAGCCGACACGAAGCGAGTACAAGAGGTCGTCCGCGGGCGCCTTGGGGTTGGCGTCTCGATAGGCCAGGACGAGATCGGTGTATCCCTTGAGCCACCTCTCAACACCGTTGGACAGGACGCTCTTGGGGTCACAGCCAAGACGCACGATTTCCCAGGCGAGGTACCCAGGTGTGGGTGGTCCGAAGTCCACGATCGCGGCGACATCGTCGTTCTGAAACAGGACGTTGGGACCGGCCAGGTCGCCGTGCATGACCTGGACCGTCAGCCGTGGAAGTGAAGCGAGGATGCGCTCGACGTCCCCCAAGACGGCTTGTCGCTCACGCGCCGCCTGCAGAGCCCATGTCTCGAACTCCCCAAGCCTGGGCATGTGCTGGTACGCGAGAATCAGTCTCTCGAAGCGGTTACGTGCGGCGGCCACGTCGCACACCGCGGCACCAGGTTCCAGGGTGGGTGCGGCGGCGGGGTGAGCGGCGAGTCGGCTGTGAAGACGGCCCATCGCTGTGCCGACCGCTGCCCACCGTGCACCAGTCAGGGTGCCCTCGGCAGTGTCGGTGTGTGGCACGTACGACCATAGGGACATTGGCAGGCGGCCGCGGGTCTCGATGAGTTCGTGCTCGCGCGTGCGGGTTGCCCGCGCGGTCGCGACACCTCCGTCGGCGGCGTACTCGGACAGTTCGACCGATGCCCGCTCCAGGTCCAGACGATCTCGAGTGCGATAGACCTTGACGAAGTGCCGACGGCCCGTCTGGTCCACGATGGCGTAGTTGTCCGTCGAGGTGCCCTCCGGGATTCGCGGTATTTCTGCCGGGTGCAGTCCGTACGCGAGCACCAGCGTGTCGGCGACCGCCATGATCTGCTCCCCCTCCGCGGTGCGACCGGGTGTGGAAGGCGCGACGACAGGCTTGGTGGCGGGCTGGTGAGATGCGGTGGACATGGTCTCCTCGTCGAAGCGCACAGCGATAGTGGTCAGATGATGAGCCGGCGGCAGGTGGTCGGGTCGATCAAGACGCGGCCACGGACCGTTGCCGCCAGGTGCTCAGCGAGCTGCGGCGGGCCGCGCCGGGTGCAGCGGGGCCGCAAGATCGCCGACGGACAACGCTCCGTCAGTGCGGTCATCTGATTGCGCCTCCCTCGTTCGGGTTGTCGCAGTACCCGAGCCCGAACCGGCACCGCCACCAGCTGCCGGCAGGGGGCCGGCCGACCAAGCCGACACCGCGGCCTCCTGCCGCGTGGCTCAGCAGATCGAGGCGGTGAACGCGGTAACCGGCACCGGCTTTTCGTAGCGGGGGTGACAGTTCGGCAGCGCACAGGCGGGGCGTAGGGCCGGCCGGCGGGCGCCGCGGCACCAGGTAGGGATGACCGTCGCATAGAGTGCGGGCGCGCTGGGTTCCACGTCATTCGCCGAAAGATGATCTTGGATACCTTCGTACTCGTCTCCGCAGGCATCCCTCGGGCCGCACCACCAGGAGGAACCAGTGTCATCCCCGCAAGTGATCACCCCCGAGGAGAAACTCGCCGAGGCGAAGAAGCAGCTGAGCTTCCCGCCTATCGTCGTGATCTGTGGCTCCACCCGTTTCATGGCCGAGATGGCCGAGGCCGAGTTGCGGGAGACCACCGCTCGGCCCGGAAAGATTGTCGTCAAGCCGGCTTGCGATCTGAAGTCGCCGCACGAACTTTGGTCCGATCCTGTCGAGACTGAGGCCCTGAAGGTTCAACTCGACGAATTGCACCGGTCGAAGATCCTGCTCGCTGATGAGGTGCTCGTAGTCGGCGACTACATCGGAGACAGCACCCGAGCCGAAATCGCCTACGCCCGGTCACTGGGCAAGCCCGTGCGGTTCACGCACCCCGAAGTCGACCCCGACGCCTGAGCGCCCACCCCCAACCCTCCGCAGGCACCCCTTGGAATTGGTCATATAGCGGGTGGTTTGGCGGTGAAGGCGGTCCGCTTCCCACGTCCGGTCCTGCGATGTAGCGGCCACCGAGCGATTCGATCGCGTCGCCGAGGTCGTGGAGCAACGCCGTACGCTCCGCGCCGGTCGGCGGCGTCGTGGTGGGGAGGGCGACGACCGCCTTTGCGCCGCCGTGGCCGAGGCCGGCCAGCGCGTTCTTCTCGGTCATCGCTACCGCCAAGCGAAGCGCGTCCGCGATCGCGGCGGCGAGGTCGGGGTAGTGAGCGATCCGGCACCCGCCGACGGCCGGGCCGAGAGCGGTCGAGTGGATTGCGATGGTGATCGCCAGACCACTTCGGCGACCGCGCACCACCTGCACCAACTCGTGCACGGGGTACGGGATGTGGAGGGGCAGAGCTTCCTGAAGTGCGCCTGTCATGGCGTGAAGCTAGCTGTTTCGACAATGCTTGCGTCCCCTGCCGAATGGACGAACTTGATTCGGCGATCGTCCGGCATCTGGAGCGCGATGAGCGGCAGACCAACCGCGACCTCGCCCGCACCCTCGGCATAGCCCCGTCGACCTGCCTCGAACGCATCCGTCAACTGCGCGCCCGCGGAGTCATCACCGGCTACCACGCCGCCGTCGATTCGGCCGCCCTGAACCGCCACGTCCAAGCGCTCGTCCACTTCCAGATCCGCCCCCTCAGCCGGGCGGTCATCGAGGCGTTCAAGATCTATGCGGCCGGCCTGCCCGAGGTCAGCACGGTCTATGTCGTCACCGGCGGCGACGACATGATCGTGCACGTCTCCGTGCCGAGCGTGGACTACCTCCACGGCTTCCTCATGGACAAGTTCACCGAACGCCGCGAAGTCGTCGGGTTCCGTACCTCTGTGATCTACCAACACACCCACAAACAGGTACTCGACCCCCTCACACCTTGACCCGCAAAGCGTGCTCCTGCGCCCGTCCGCCAGCCCACGGTGCTGATGATCCGTGCCGGGTGGCCGCGGTCTGGGGTCCAACTCGATGCGGCCATCAAGGGTGAGCGCATGAGCCCCCGAAGCGTGCGTTTAGCGTGCATTCTGCGTACGGATGGCTTTCGCGGGCTTGGATGAGGTCGGGCCATGAGAGCGGGTGACGCGTCGCTTGGCGTGTCGGCGATCTCGCCTTGTACAGCCGTTGGGCGCTGAGATTGATCATGAATTGCTCGCCGGCAACCCGAAAACCCTCAGCCCCGGCGCGCTCTCGCTGATGGAACGGCTGCTCGCCACCCTTGCCGAGGCTGGCATGCCCCCGGAGCACTGCGGCGCCGCCACCGACGCCGTGCCGTGCTCCAGGAGCGAGCCATCCGCGATGCCGGTCACCGCCCGAAGAGGGCGCCGCCCTCCAGCCCATGATCGCTGTGGCGGCGGCGGTGTGCGCCGTCATTGGCAAATGCGGACGGCCGAGATGATCTGAAAGTGGAGTCGTATGTCCTTCCGGTCGGTGCTGCCACGCCGTCCTTGAAGGAGTTGCAGAGCGGACAGGGCGTACAACGGCTGAGGGATTTGGCCGCACAAGCGGAGCCGGGGGTGGGGCTTGCGCGGGAGACGGTGGGCCCGGCCGCCTCGTACACACCGGTCTCCCGCAGGACCTCGGACACGGCACCGTCCTTGAACGCGGGGGCGTCGGTAGGTGCCGGGGCCACGGCCCCGCAGCCGGCTCGGACGATGACATTCGAGGAGTGCAAGAAGGGGCTGGGCAGCGACAATAAGTTTTTCGTGAAGTCCCGGTTCGCGGTGTGCGATGGGGCGTCGTTCTTACAGACCTGGGTGCGTCAAAGGCAGGTTGTCGGCGAGAGCAAGTTCAACGTCCGTGTGGTCGGCACGATCGCGAAGAACAGCCGCACGATCGACTTTCAGTACTACTTCACCGACTTCGCGACGACCGGCACGACAGGCGCCGCCACCATGCCGATCACAACAAAGGGCAACATCCCGCAGAGCTGGCCCGCCGGCGCGCGCTACACCCGCGGCGGGAACCTGCCGGGCACGAAGACCTTCACGGAACTGAAGGCGCTGCGCACGTTCCACCAGACGGTGAACGCCAAGCCCGGGCAGGGCAGCAACGGCACCACCGACCTGCTCTTCGCAGTCTACGAGCCGACCATCAGCTACACGCCTCCGGCCCCGTGGACGTTGAGCGGGGACACGGGCGGAAAGCTCTTCATGCTCGCGCCGCGATGGGATGCCGCGTCGTACCTGGCTAACTCCACGGGAGGCGGCAATCCAGCGAAGAAGGGCGCGGCAACCTTCAGCTACGTCACGACGCTTGTTCTGAGCGCAAAGCAGGGGGCCGAGGAGCGGGCCGAGGCCGCGCACATCAGGGATGCGTTCTTCCACCCGGAGAGTACGAAACCGTACATGTCGGCGAAGAAGGTGTCCGGCCTGAAAGTGAACGACCCGCTGCACCGGACGGTAAGTGCCAGCCGCAGGGACAACAACCGCAAGGCGGCGGTCAAGCAGTGCAAGCGGTACTGGGGTGCTGACTACACAACCGGGGGAAAGGAATGCGACGAGTACCCGTTCGCGACCACCTATGAGGGGGCCGCGGAAGCCGACTACGATTCGGACGTCAGGAAATTCAACTTCTCCGTGAAGCCGATCCCAAAGGACGACAACCGGGCTGGCGGGAACCTCCTGCAGGGCTTCTACGCCAACAACCGCATCATCGACGGATCCAACGATAACGATGCCTTCCTCGTGAAGATCGTAACCTGACCCGACGCATGCCGCGGCGGGAGTGCAGCCGGAACTTGGCCCTGCCCTGCCCCCGCCGCGGCCTGGTCAGGATCCGCTGGGCCAGAACTGGATCAGATACCGCTCGACTCCTGTGCCGCTGCCCTCGCCCTCAGACAGGGCTGCGGCCTCAGCCCGGCCCGCACAGCTGACCCGGACACGCCACCTGCCCCCTGAATCAGCCAGCGTGATGAGGTCGTCGGTGCGGCCCAGGCTCATGGACCACACCGCCACCTGGCCGCTGGCCGATTCGAAGGCGGCCTCGGCCTGTTCATCCCATCCGGACCGGTCCTGTGCGGGCGGCGGGTCGTTCCACACTTCAACGGTGACGGCGGCGGTGTGCGTGTGGCCGCCGCTGGTGATGTCCAGCCGTCCAGGATGAGTGCTGAGGAAGGTGTCGTAGTCAAAGCCGTCAGGAAACGGGACCGGCAGGTCCGCGTCGTCGGACTCCTGCAGCCCAAAGGCGTTGTATCCCACATCCGCATCGATGTGTTGCTTATGTACGAGCTCTGCCATGAGCGTCCCTTCAACGTCATACGTGACTGGACATCGCCAGTGATCGTAGTCCCGTCTCGCGTCTGCTGAGCCCGTCCGATCGCTGCGCCACCTGTCGGACGGGAATTTCGGAGCGCGCGCTGAACTGGCCGTCGGCGTCAGGTAGCGCGCCGACGTGGTGCCAAACAGCCTGCTTCGACGCTGCGTAACTGACAGGGCAGTGACCGACCTTGGCCACCCCCATCGCGCTTCCGCACAGCAGCGAAGCCGCCGGGGGGACGAGGAAGGGCCGCTGCGCTCAGCTGGGCTGACCGGCCGGCACAGCCGGGGGCCGGAGAACGCGGACGAGCCGACAGCATGTGCTGTCGGCTCGTTGCTGCGGACCCGGAGCCAACCAGGGCCCGCACGATGTCCCTGATCAACCTTGTTGGAACCACGTGGTGCAGGGGCGTAGCGGGATGCTCGCAGCGTTGAAGCTTCCGGGCAACCCAAACTGGTTTACGTCTGGGTGTTTACATGATCATCCGCACAACTGTGGCGCGCTCCCGGATTAGTACTGGCGAGCGAACCTGTAACCACCCTGGTCGGCGCCTTCTTCGTCACGGAGCGTTCCGATCCTTTGGCCAAGGATCCTATCCGATTCGACCTAAGGCCCGCGCATATGCCGATGGGCCACCAAATCCGTGGGTGAGATGAGTCTGAATGAAAACACACGATCGGTCGTGACGTGTGGTCACGGGGTGGCAGCATTTCCGTCACCGCGACCGGCGATCAACCGCCCAGCGGCACAACCTTGTTGGAACCCGAACCACCCTGCCGTCATGAACGGCCACGAACAAATAGTGCAGGAGCCTTACATGTTGAGCACCGTCGTCGGCCCGAGGCCGCGACCGAACCTCCCCGAGGCCGTCATCATCACGGTCGTGATCCACTTCGTGACCTTCCTCTGCCACCGCACCATGGGCGGCTCAGTGTGTGACCTGCGGCCTGGTCGGCCGGTTCCGCCTGTCCGCTGTCAGGCAGGGCCGTGGGTGCCGCTGGTGCGCAGTCCCGCCGCCGTGAAGCTGGCCGACCTACCGGTGCTGGACGGCCTACCAGCAGAGGTCACCCAGCCCGGCCGGCACGCCGCCGTGCCCACCAGGACAGCCGTGGCGCAGTGACGGCGTTGACGGCCCGGCCGAACGCCTCGAGGGCGGCCTCCAGGCGCGCGGTGTCCTCCACGTCGGACAGGGCATTCAGCAGCTGCTCGGTGGTGGTGACGACGGTCGGGTGGGAGCAGCGCATGAGCGGGGCGGCGGCGGTGGCGGCCCGGGTGAGTGGCTCGCGCACGGCGGCCACGGTCTGCTTGCTCGCCACCCGCTCCCGGCTCAGCAGCTCGGCTGCACGCCCGAAGCCCACGAGCCCGCTCTGCACGTCGGTGCCGCCGGCGATCCGGGCGCGGGCGGCGCCACCGGCGAAGGCGAGCGCTGTCAGCAGGAACGTCCGGCCGCGCTCGGCCGGCCCCTCCCACAGCAGCCGGTTGGCGGCGGCCGCGCCCTGCAGTTCCATCACCGCCACCGTCATCGCATCCGCCTGCACCCGCAGTGCCCCGATCTCGGCCTGCTGCTCCTGGTGGTTGCGGGCGCGGTTGGTCAGCCACGCCGCAAGAACGGCGATGACCGCCCCGGAGACGAGCGTGCTGGCCAGCTCGATCAACTTGTCCATGCCCGCAGGCTGACCGCACGCTGGCCCGGGCGTCCGGGCCGTTGCGCACCTGACGCACAACCCGCACCCTCCCGTTGCCGATCAAGAGCAGGGGCCGCGCCTGGACGCCGTGAAGCCCCGCCCTGCGCTGCTGCGCCGGTGCGGGGCCTCACACGCGTATCCGCGGGGGGTCGGATGTTCATGCACGCGCTGCCGTGTCCAACGCGGCGAACCGCTGTGCGGTCACGGGCTGGCGGGGTCGTCCTGCTCCCCGTCGGCCATCTTCTGCTTGAACTCCGTGAGGTCCGCGTAGGTGGCGGCGTGCACGATCTCCAGACGGGTCACCGCCGACTGCACGTCGTCGCGGCGCATGTCGCTGACCGCGAACTCCAGCAGGACGGCCACCGTCATGTTCTGCTTCCACATGCGCAGCTCGGCCTCGTCCACCAGCTGCGGGTCGCTGAACATGGCCAGAGCGACGTAGCGCTTGCGCGCCTGCTCCTGGCGGCGCCGACGAAGCAGGCCGGCGCCGGGCCGGTCCATCTGCCGGACCGTGCGCAGCTCGTGCACCATCGCCTGGATCTGCTTCTCCTGCTCGGGCGTCCAGCCCGGCTCCGGCGTGCCGGGAAGCGCGTGGAGAGCCTCCTGGACAGCCTGCTGCGCCGCCTCGGCTCCGTCGCCCGTGCCGTCGTCCGGCAACAGCTCAGCAGCCTTCCTGAGCGCTTCGCCAGCAGCCTCTTCGTCGTACTCGGACACGCTCGCCCCTTCGCTGTCGGACGCGCAGCATCCCCCGCGCGCGCCGGTCCGGGCAATCAGGCGTCGTCCAGCCCGGCCGGGCCCGCACCGGCACGCCGCTCGGCTGCGCGCCGGCGGATGACGTCCGGCAGCTGGCGGGAGGCGGCGGCCGGGATGAAGAACAGCCCAATCATGCCGAGCCCGGTCACGGCGACACTCAACAGGCCCACCGACACCGACGGGTCGTCGACCGAGACCACCCCGCAGAACACCGAGCTGACCGCGACGAACACCAACGAGGCGACGATCCACCCCTCCCGCAGCGGGGAACGGGTGCGGGCCACCACGCTCAGCCACCACGTCCAGCCCGCCATCACGCAGAACAGCACAGCCGCCGGCGGCAGCAGCACGGGCGGCGCCCACCGCGCGACGTCACCGCGGGGCAGCTCCTGCCCGGTCAGGTAGCCGACCTGGACCAGCCACACCAGGTACACCGGCACCTCGATGGCGATCACCACCCACATCAAGACCCGCAGACCCCGTAACGCGCCGCGCTCGCTCATCCCTTGGCCCTCCCCCTCGATCAACAGGTCCTGGGGAACGTAGCGGCCGGGCGCCGGCACCCACCAGGGCGCGTCACCCGCAGGGGTGGATGTGATGGGCAACCGGTGATCAGTGCCCCGCTCCCGCCGCCGTCCCCGCGTGTCCGCGCCCGGCGCGGCCGCGCCCCGCCAGCCGGTCGACCGGGCGAAGGTCGGCCGCAGCTGGGTCCGCCGGCGCGCCACCGGCATGACCGCCATCGAGGCCGCGGCCGCGGTCGAGGAAGCCCGGCTGCAGCAGCACATCGACCGCGACCGCGAGGACCTGGCCGACGACGAACGCGGCCCCGCCGAAGTCGCGGAGTGGGAACGCATCGCGCAGCTGCTCGCCACCACCGGCGGGATGTACGACCCGAAGGCCGACGCCGTCGTCCAGGACGAGCCCGCCGCCGAAGCCGCGGCGGCCGCCGAAGCCGAAGCCGAACTCCGGGACCCGGAGCTGGAGCAGGAGCGGCAGGAGTGGCTGCACTCCAACGGGCTGCCCGAACGCGCCCACATGCTGATGGCCCTGGAGAAGGCTGGCCTGCTCGGTACGACCGGCGCGCACTACGGCGCCGAAGGCCCGCTCGTGCTGCACGAGCCTGAGGACTGCAACGCCCTCGACTACCTGAACGAGTACGGCGAGTTCTCCGACATGTTCCGCATCCTGGAGGGCCACGGCATGACCCCTCCGAGGGACCCGAACGCCGTCCCCGCGTCGGTGCGGGCGCACAGCGCGCTGTTGCGGGCCATGGGGCGCGGTCCGGGACGCTGGAGGGCTTCGACGCGGGCCACGCGGTGCGCCTGGCGCAGGCCGACCCGGACGCCGTCCTCGCACTCGCCGCGTGGATCGAGGCCCGCGGCCGGAGCACCCGGTGAGCGCCGACGGCCCCGTGGTCGCCACATGGGTGCAGTCGACGGGCTGCGGCACCCGGTACGAAGAGCTGACGGCCGACGGCCAGGTCCACGTCGACTACACGCCGCCGCTCGGGGAGCCCTGGTTCGAGGGCGACGACGACCCCGACCCGATCTGCGGCTGCCCGCGCGTCCCGAAGCAGTTCTGCATGGAGTGCGCCGACTGCGCCGACTGCGCCGCCTGCGGGCAGTGCACAGGCCCGCACGTCTGGCCGCCGCTCCGGGCATGACCACCGAGGGCGACCGCAGTGTCCTCTGACAACAAAGTTGGATCGATTGCCAGTGAAACTGGATGGGCCCGCCCCAGCTCCTCGGAGAGCTGGCGCGATGCTGAGGGGCGCTTACGGAAGTCGAAGAGGTCGGTCCCTTCGGGAACGTTGAGGAAGAAGCCGCTACTGAAAGCAGTACTTGGGCGTTGTGCATCCCGTAGACAGCCACTGAGGAGACCCGATGGCCGGGCAGGTTTTGCATGTGACCGATGTGTCGTTCGACCAGGATGTACTCAAGGCGGACCGGCCCGTGTTGCTGGACTTCTGGGCAGAGTGGAGTGGGCCCTCCAAGACGATCGCGCCGCTTCTCGACGAGGTGGCTGCGGACTACGGTGACAAGCTCCAGGTCGCAAGGCTTGACGTGGACCAAAACCCGGAAACGCCGGCGAAGCTCTCCGTCCGAGGCGTCCCTACTCTGATCCTCTTCAAGAATGGTGCTGCGGCGGGGACGAAGGTCGGAGCGCTGTCGAAAGTGCAGCTCACCGCGTTTCTCGACTCTCACATCTGACCGATGCAGGTCGAGCACCCGGCGGCCCTGGGTGACAGCGGTCGGGAAGGCTGTTGTGCCGATGCCCTGGCGGGATCCTTTCCGTCAGGGCGGGTCTTGCTCCTCTTCCTGCCGGAGACGGCCGTGGTGACGGGCCTCCGTATCAGTTCACCCGATCTTGATGGTGCCGCAGGCGGTGACGTTGCCGTGGTGTGCGTCGGCGCTTTCGGGTGCCGTCGTGCCAGTGCAGCCAGAACGGCTGCGAGGCGATCCCCACCACCTGCGGATCGCGGTCCAGCAGGATCAGATGCTCCCGCTCCAGCCACGACTCGTAGCCGACGTGGTCCCGAGCCGTGGCGCAGTAGTACCAACCCGCGCCTCTCGACACCCATGGCCCAGCGGAAGTCCCGGACCGGCTCCACGGCCTCGAACGGCGTGCTCCACCCCTGGCCCAAGGGCTGTTGTCGACGACGTCCCACTCAAAAAAGTCCAGCTCAAAGGCCGATAGCGCGGCATCTCCGTACGCAAGAGCCGGTGCCCCCGCCCTGCCCCCAGCCCCCTCGGTCCAACATCAGTGGCAGGAACGTAGTGGTTGTCCAACTTCCCTGGCAATCGGTCCGGGTTCAGTAGCAGAGGACACTCAGCGCCAGACCCCTCCCACGCTCACCGAACGTGACGGGCTGAGCTGCCACGCACCCCCGGCTGTGCTGTCACCCCCACCGGTTAGAGCGTGACAGCAGCCGCAATAATGCCCGCTAATGTCTTTCTTGGGGCGTGGATCGGGCCTGCACCCCCTTCCAAGGCCGGTTCGGCCTGACAGCGTGACGCGTGACAGGAAGGCTCGCGGCGGGCGCGGGTTGTCCCGTGCCACTGGATCTTGACCGTTTGCCATCGGACTTTGACGGACGCGAGTTTGTGTCACCGGAGTTTGATCACCGCAGGTCAGCGACTCAGCGCACCTTCGGTGCGCGCCGGGGGCGTGTTAAAACCCGTGGCGCGCTGGAGGTGCTTCGGTCTGCCCTGACGGCCATCTCCACGGGTGCAGCCTGTCGTCACCGTTCCGTCACGAGTAGTCGCCGCGCGGAACCCTGCCGCTCTCCCGCCCTGTCTGCACTCACGTACCACGACCACGCGTACCGCGGGGCAACAACCGACGACCGAAACCCGCGGACGAGACGACTCAGGGGGACGACAGCATGCGTCACAGCAACGGCATTCGCAGGGCGGCTCTGGCGACGACGGCGGTCACGGCCGTCGCGGCGGCGGTGACCGGCATCCTGCCCGGCACCGCCATGGCGGCGAGCACCACCACCTCCACCCCGCCGCCCGCCTGCCCGGCCTCCGCCCTCCAGGTCAGCGCCTGGCAGGCCGTCCACCGGCCCGTCGGGACCGGGACCGGGGCGGCGGTCGTGCAGTTCACCAACGTCTCCCGGAGGACGTGCGTCCTGAAGGGCCATCCGACGGTCGCGGGCGCCGGCAACGGCTCCCCCGCCCACAACACCCCGCTCAAGGTCACCCCCACCGGCGGGGCGGCCACCGTGACAGTCCGGCCGCACGGCAAGGCGTGGGTGAAGCTGACCTTCGTCCAGGTCCAGGGGGAGGCCGACGGCTACTGCGTGTCGGGCAAGGACCCGGTGACGTATCCGACGATGGTCATCGGGCTGCCGCACTCCGGGAAGCACCAGGTCGCCCTGAACGACGGGGTGTGGGCCGAGTGCGACAACAAGGTGACCGTCACCCCGGTCTCGGCGGTCAAGCCTTCCTGACCCCCCGTCCCCACAAATCGAGCAGCCTGGATGACGATCGCAAGGCTCTGACCTACACGTTTACGAGGAACTGCACATAAGTGCAGGTGAGCGACTCAGCGCACCTTCGGTGCGCTGAGTCGCTCACCTGCGGTGATCAAACTCCGATGACACAAACTCGCGTCCGTCAAAGTCCGATGGCAAACGGTCAAGATCCAGTGGCACGGGACACGGGTCATCACGCTCCGCTCCCACCCGGGGGTTTGTCTCACCGAAGTCCGACCGGTGCTCGGCAGGTCAGAAGCCCCGGAGTGAGGCGTCGTGGTGACCGCCGGAGACGGGCGTGTCCATGGGGTGCAGCCATCGGAGCGGAACGGTGAGCGCGGCGACCCGGAGGAGTCGCCCATCGTCTCCGGCCGGTACCGCCGGTACGGCAGCGCGAACGGCACCTCGCAGCGGTACGTCTGCCACACCTCGACGTCCGGCGCGTGTGGCCGAGGCCGCCGAGGCGCTCAGCCAGTCGGTGATCACCGCCAACCGGGCGCTCCACCCCCTGGAACAAGCGGGCGAGGGCGCTCAGGCCGCGTACGAGGTGGCGGAGGCCGAGTTCCACCGTCGGCTGGAGAAGTTCACCGCCGCGGCCCGCGAGGCGCTGTCCAGCATCCAGTAACCCCAGACCGCTGGCCCTGCGGCCGGTGCCCCCCACGTGTCACACGGTGGCACAGCGGCTGTTGCCGGCCGGCGCGGTGTCCCGCCTGGCCGAACGACGTCCCTTTCTCGTCTCCTTGGCGGCCGCACGCAACCACAGTGGTGTGGCGGCGGGCACTGAGCAGGTCTGTACCGGCCCTGACCAGGGCAATAGGGTGAATGCCGTCGCCGGCCGCGACGGGGGAGGGGACACCATGACCAGTACCCGGGACCACCAAGTTGGTGTGCTAGGCGGAACCCTAGAGGCCTACTGCCTGGTAGGTAGAACTTTCCTTTCTTCGAAACGCTGGATGAACCATGCCGGTGCGTGGAGGGATGCCCGGAAAGCCCTCTCATGAGGCAAGTCGATGGCCATCGGCCCGGTGCCCGGCTGGGCCTGTTCAGGCCGCGGCGGGAAGTGGGCGCTGGAGTCCGTCGGCGAGGCGCTGGGCGAGGAGGGCTGCCTGGAGAGCGCCGGCTGGCCCGGGGCTGGCTTCGATGGCGCCGGCAGCCGCCTCTACCGTGTGAGCCGCCGCTGCCGAGCGCGGTGGCAGCAGAGGCCGGAGTTGAAAGGCCAGCAGCAACTGGCGAGCCGAGTGGGCAGTGCCGCCGCGTACCTGTCTGCGGGGATGCCGCCTGCCTGCGACTTTCAACGCTTCACGGCGTGTTATCCGCGGCGCCCCGGAGAGACCCCGTACGAGGGGGTTGCGGGCACGGCGGAACAACTGGGCGGCAAGACCACGGTGAAGCTGACGTACATGGGCCAGGATCACGGCCCGTACGACCACCCCAGCTGCGTTGCGCCTGCCGCGGACGACTACCTGCTGAACGGCAAGATCCCCATGTACGGGAGCGGGCTGCTCCTGAGTGATGACGGTGGATACACTTCTGCGCCGGAGGGGATCACGGAGTGAGTGAGATAGACGAGGCGCCCGCGGAGCCTGGTTGGTTGCGCCGGGCGCTGTCGCACAGCAGGCGCGGCCCGTTACTGCTGATGTCCGCGCTGGTGCTCGTGCTTGCGGGTACCGGGCTCGGTACGTGGGCGGCGGATACGTGGCCGTGGCCGAAGGACCGCTACTGCTGGGGCGCCTGGGAAGAGGACAGCGGTCCGGACTTCCTCGGCGACGAGGCCTTCGGCGATGATGACGACGGGTCACGCACCGGAAGGGAGACGGCACCTACCCGCGAGCGTCCGACCGGCAGCTGCGAGGTCGCCATCGCCAGCGACTACAAGAGCAGTTACGACGGCGACAAGGTCACCACCGACCAGAAGGTGTCCGTCGAGTACGGCCCGGTCCCCAAGGCCGCGGAGGCCCGGCTCGCGATGGTCCAGGACGGTTTCCTGGGCGGTGACATGGTCCCGCTCCCGGACGGCCTGCCGGGCACGGTGAACGGGCGCGGTGGCCTGCTGGTGCTCCCGAAGTCCTGCGATACGCAGGACGGCCGGCCGACCGTCGTCACCATGCACGCGTCCGGCACGTATGCCAACGGCCCCTCGTACACCCAGAACGATCCGGCCGACCTGGGCGGCGCCCGGCAGGCGGCGGTGCTGCTCGTCGCGGCGGCCAACCGAGGGATGGCGGCGGCCGGTTGCGCGCCGCACGAGCCGCTGAGGGTCAGCTCGCCGCTCTACGACCTGCCGGGCAAGCAGGAGCGCGTCTTCAGCACCTCTGACGACGTCTGCGGCATCCGCGGCCTGCGCCTCGACACGGAGGATATCGAGGACCAGATCGGCGCGGTCACCCGCGACCTGCAGACGTGCAGTGTCCGTGGCGATCGCGACGGCGTGCCATACCTGGACCTGGCGATGGTTGCGCAGCCCCGGCTGGCCGCGGTGTTCGACGGCATCGCGGGCGAGCGGCCCGCGGCCCGTGGCTGGCGCGGCACGGGCACCCTAGGCAAGGAGCACGCGATCGTACGGGCCGACTGCGCTGGCCGGCCCGTCATCTTCTTGATGGGCGCGTCCACCGACCCCGGCCACCTCGCCGTCTTCGCCAACGCGGTCGCGGCCCGCCTGGGCTGCGCCCCCATCGCCCCCAAGGGAGCCGGCCGGTGAGCAGCACTGCGGATGAGCCGAACCGATGCGAGCAGCCCCTGTCCGCCGAGCGGGAATTGTTCAGCGAACGGCGCCTGCGCCGGTGGCACTGGCGCAGGCCGCTGCGCGGCCGGGTCCGGCCGCTGCTGGCCGCGGGTCTCGCCGGGATGCTGCTCGGCGCCGGCGGCATGGCCTGGCAGACGCAGGCCGGGCCGTTCGCGCCGGACGAGGTGTGCTGGGGCGCCCTGTCCCGCGACGACCTCGCCGCAACCTTCCGCAAGCCGGAGGACGTCAAGTCGGTCGAGGCTCCCGTGCTGCACGGTGGGCGATCCATGGACGGCCCGACCGGCAGTTGCCAGTTGACGAACAGCGACGGCGACGCATGGGCGCTCACCGCCCGGGTGCACCGGCTGGACGACCGCAATGGCGACGACGGCAAGTGGGCCGAGGAGTTCCTCTCCGCTCGTCTCACCCCGCTCGGCGGCGGCCTGCTGGGCATGGCCTCGGACAGCCGCGCCTGGCTCGCCATTCCGGACGGCTGCCTGGGGCGCCCCGGCGACTTCGACGGGCCGACCGTCGTGGACATCGCCCAGGGCAGCTGGATCAACGACATGGAGCCGCGTACCAAGGAGCGGGACGGGATGGCCCACATGGTCGTGAAGCTCGCCAACAAGGTCAGCGCGGACCTGGGCTGCACCGGCACGATCGCCGATCCGGTCGACCGCCTGCCGAAGGCCGCCCGCTACACCCGCACAGAGAAGCCGAACGCGCTCTGCGGCATCAAAGGGCTGACCCTGGGCAAGAAGCGCCAGCTGCACCAGTACCCCATGATCACCGACGGGCCCGGCCCGGTGCGCACCTGCGACCGGGACATCACCGGCTCACAGCCGAAGCAGCGCCTGATGACCGTCGAGGACCCGAGGCTGGCCGGGATCTTCACAAGAATGGCGCTATACGAGGGCGACCGGGTGCGCTCCGCCGCCGGCTACGGCGGCCTCAGCCCAAACCTCGGCATCTTCCAGGCCCGTTGCCAGGCGGGCGAGACGGTATTCGTCGTACAGTCCAATGGGGACGGGACGAGCGCGGACCTGCGCACCCTCTTCCCCCGCTATGTCGAGGCCGAAGCCGCCCGCCTCGGCTGCGGCCCGCTGAAGCTGAAACTGCCACGGCCGGGCGAGGGTCGCTGACTCCCGCCCGGCCGCCGTGCCGTAAGTCGCCGCAGATCCTGTCGGCCAAGGCGAGGCGGTGGCGGGGGGGCGACGGTGCTTCACCGTGCAAGCCGTACCGCAGACCACATTGACCACGTCAAATGCCGCCGATTAACACACCGTGAAGCGTTGGAAGTCCCAGGCCTGCCTGGGTCGACACCTACGTCACGAACATGCCGTACGTGCCTGAACAACCCGCTGATATGTGTCAGGCACTGGCCCTGGCCTTGTTCACGAGAACCGACAGCAGATGGTCACCACTTCGGGAGGCACGACGGCCAGCGGTCGTTCGATTTCTGCCGAGACATGTCAAGGAACTGAAGTGCCGCTGAGATTGATCTCGGTCTGATCTGCCACAGTGCCCGGATCGGCAGCGGGTGGGGGCTTTGACAGAAGGTCTCGCGCGCCGGACAGCAGATTCCGGAGGTCCGCGCGAAATCCCCTTGCTCAATGGTCAAGAATCGTTGACCATTGCTCGCATGCCTACCGATGATCTTCCCGAGACGTTTCACGTCACCACGGACGAGCAGCTGCGCGCCGTCTCCAATTTCACGCGCCACCGGATCATGGCCGTGCTCCGCTTCGAGCCGGCGACGATTACGCAGATCGCCGAGCGGGTGGGCCTTGCGAAGGGGAGTTCCAGCTATCACGTGCGGTTGCTGGAGCGGGCCGGCTTGGTGAAGGTGGTACGGACGCGGAAGGTGCGGGGTGTCACCGAGCGGTACTACGCGATGGCCGCGCGGGCGATCGTGCTGCCGGATCCGGGCGAGGGAGGGCCGGATGTGCTGATGCGGCATGCGGTGGCGGACCTGGAGGCGTCGCCGGTGGATGGCGAGCGGCACGTACGGATGGCGCATCTGCGGCTCACCGAGGAGCAGTTCGCGCAGCTGGGGGCGCGGCTGCAGGCACTGGCGGACGAGTACCGGGAGCTGTCCGATCCGTCGCTGCCGGACGCGTCACTCGTCTTCGCACTTTTCCACCCGGCACCGCGCGAGCAGGCCGAGGGGGGCGCCAAGTGACCTCAGCTGTTCGGAAGTTGCCGACGGGGTTCGGACGGCTGTGGACTGCGCAGACGGTGTCCTCGCTCGGTGACGGTGTGTCGCATGCCGCGCTGCCGCTGCTCGCGTTGACGTTGACGCGGGATCCGATGGCGCTCGCCGTCGTCACGGCCGCCGGGACGCTGCCGTGGCTGCTCTTCGGGGTACTCGGCGGTGCGCTGGTGGACCGCTGGGACCGCCGGCGCACGATGTGGGGCATGGACGCGGTGCGTGCGGTGCTGCTCGCGATACCGGCGGCAGCGGCCGCGCTCGACGTGCTGAGCATTCCGCTACTCGCGGCCGTCGCCTTCCTGCTCGGCCTCGGTGGACTCTTCTTCGACACGGCCGCCACGGCCTATCTGCCGGATCTGCTCGGCCGCGACCCCGCACTCCTGGAGCGGGCCAACTCTCGCTTGCGCGGAGCCCAGACCGCCATGTCCGGCTTCGCGGGGCCGCCTGCGGGCAGTGCGCTGCTCGCTCTCGGGCGGGCGGTTCCGCTGCTCGCCGACGCGGTGTCGTTCATGCTCTCCGCACTGCTCGTACGGTCGCTTCCCGCCATGCCCCGGCCCGTGCCGGAGATCCGCGAGTCGCTGCTTCGGCAGGCGCGGGCCGGGGCCTCGTACGTCTTCCGGGACCGATTGCTGCTCGGGCTCGCGCTCCGCCCGGCGGTCGGGAACATCGCCTTCCTCGCTGTGGAGACCGTACTCGCCCTCTTCGCGCACGACCGCCTCGGCATCGACACCTACGGCTTCGGCCTGCTCCTCACGGCGGAGGCCACCGGCGGCCTGCTCGGTGCGGGCATCGCCTCCTACCTTGGCCGACGACTCGGCACCGGCACCGCACTGACCTGCACGGCCGCAGTCGAAGGGCTTGCCATCCTGGGCCTTGCCGCTGCCCCGAACCCGTACGTGGCCGGGCTGGCGCTCGCCGTCTGCGGGGCCGGCATGGGCGCCACGATGGTGCTCGGGCCCTCCCTCCGGCAGACGATCGTCCCGGCCCACCTCATGGGCCGGGTCGCCGCCACCTCCCGCATGCTGGCGATGTGCGCCGCCCCCATCGGGGCCTTCCTCGGCGGCTGGCTGGCCACCACCTACGACATCCGCACCCCGCTCTACGCCGCCGCCGTCCTCCTCCTGGCGATGACGGCCGTCACGGCATCCATGACCAACAACCGCCGGGTCGAAGCGGCGCTGCGTGCCGCCGTTCACCATCCCCCTCGCCTTCGACCTCTGCACGCAGAACCTCACCTCAGAGCGTGACGCGCGTACGGCTCTGCGGGACGCAGCCGTGCGAGGCAAACTCCTGCCTCGCATGGTCGCTGAGATCAAGCAACTCCTGGTCCCCGACGGCGGCGACCTCCGGGACGAGGACCTTGGCGCCCTCTGGGATGATGGCGACACCGTCGTCAGCGGCGGCCGTAACTGGAGCGCCGTCCATCACCTCGACGTCATCCCGGAACCCACCGACCCCACTCCTGAGGGGTTGCCCCGTGAGTGCAGGGACGACCGTGGTCGTGCTCATCGCGGCCCCACCCGGGCTCCGCGGACACCTCACCCGCTGGTTCGTCGAAGTGGCAGCAGGCGTCTATGTCGGGAACCCCAACCCCCGCATCCGCGACCGCCTGTGGAACCTCCTCGCCGAACGCATCCACGACGGGCAAGCCGTCATGATCGAACCCGCGGCCACGGAACAGGGATGGTCAGCCCGCACCGCTGGCCGCGAACGCTGGACCCCCGTCGACTTCGACGGCCTGACCCTCATAGCCCGTCCACGACAGAGCGGACAACCGTGGCGGCTCGCGAATGAGGTAAAGCAAAATAGCGTGAGCCGCTGACAACCCTGCAGGTCACGAAGTGTCGTCCCCGCGCCCGCGGGGGTAGCTCCACCCTCCGGAGGAGCCCGTGGCTAGACGTTCAGTCGTCCCCGCGCCCGCGGGGGTAGCTCCTCCTGATCCACCTCAGCGAGACGGATCTCCTCGTCGTCCCCGCGCCCGCGAGGGTAGCTCGACCGCGGCCCCCAAGACCTCGGGCGGGGGCAGGTCGTCCCCGCGCCCGCGGGGGTAGCTCGGGCAAACTGGCCCGCCAGAACTCGGTGCGCAAGTCGTCCCCGCGCCCGCGGGGGTAGCTCCCCGATCATCCGGCCACCGTGGGTGAGCCTCAAGTCGTCCCCGCGCCCGCGGGGGTAGCTCGTGGCACTGGCTGTACATCCGGCAGGAGGAAAAGGTCGTCCCCGCGCCCGCGCGGGTAGCTCGATCGATTAGCGCTCCCTCGCGCGCGCACGCGTGTCGTCCCCGCGCCCGCGGGGGTAGCTCCCTGCAACGCCGCAGGTCAGGGGCGGTTGCGGGATCGTCCCCGCGCCCGCGGGGGTAGCTCCCGGGTGGGCCGCAACGTCCAGACCGCCGTCAGGTCGTCCCCGCGCCCGCGGGGGTAGCTCGCCCGACACCGGTATCGACCCCCGCCACGCCTAGTCGTCCCCGCGTCCGCGGGGGTAGCTCCCTGATCCCCTATGCCAAGAGCGACATGGAGGCGTCGTCCCTGCGCCCGCGGGGGTAGCTCCCGCGTGACCGCTGTAGAGGCGCACTCGCTCTGCGGCGGTACGCCGCAAGCATGCCGACGCGACGGCCTTATCCGAGTGACCTGTCCGATGCCCGCTGGGAGTTGATCGAGCCTGTGCTCTCGGCCTGGCGGTTCGAGCGCCGCGGCCGGGCCCTGGACTTCGACCGGCCGCCCGAGCACGACCTGCGCGAGATCATGAACGCAATCTTGCACGTGGGCCGCACCGGGGTGCAGTGGCGATACCTCCCGCATGACTTCCCGCACTGGAACACGGTCTACGGCTACTTCGCCAAATGGGCCGACGAGGGCATGTGCGCCCAGCTCAACGGCCTGCTCAGGAGACTGCTACGGCAGAAGGAAGGGCGTGACGCCGAGCCGTCGGCCTGCATGATCGACGCCCAGAGCGTCAAGACCTCCACCAGCGTCCACGCCTCCGGCCAGGGCGTCGACGCAGGAAAGAAGATCGTGGGCAGGAAGCGGAGCATCGTCACCGACACGATCGGGCTCCTGATGGCGGTGCTGGTCGGTGCGGTAAGTGTGCAGGACTCCGTGGTTGGCACCCGGCTCTTGGGACCAGGTCGCCGCCGACCACCCCGGCGTCCGCAAAGTATGGGTGGACGGCGGCTACCGACAACACGTCGCCGATCACGCCGCCGCACTCGGCATCGACATGGAGATCACCGCCCGCAAGCCCGGGACCAGGGGGCTTCACCCCGATTCCGAAGCGGTGGGCGGTCGAGCGGACCTACGTCTGGCTCATGCTCCACCGCCGCCTGGCCCGCCACTACGAGACCCTCCCCGAACGCTCCGAAGCAATGATCCACCTCGCCTCGACCAACCTCCTGGCCCGCCGCCTCACCGGCGAGAACACCATCTCCTGGCGCGACCCGACACCATAGAACAAACATCCGATTCCGGGATGAAACACCGGGAGAGGTGTTCCGAGCTCATGAGAACGGCAAGGTCGGCGGCGCGCTGACCGACGCTCAAGCCGAGGGCGGGAAGCAGGCGGCCACCACCAACCTGTTCGCCGACGCCATGGGCGCCTACAAGAATGAACCCCGCCAGCCACCGCACCGTCGATTTCGATGACCCGCTCGAGGCAGCAGAGATCACCCAGTTCGCGGACCTGCTGCTGCGCCAGATCGAGCGGGCCAGACGCCGCATCGGCGCGGCAGGCGTGTAGAGGGGCGCCCATGGTGCGGGGTCTGCGCAGCCGTCGGCCCTCCCGTGGGGAGGCCGGGAGGGACGGCGCGGCCCCGCCCAGGTGACAGCGCGCACGGACGGGGCCAGGGGGCGGGGGCCTCCGCCTGGGGGAGGAAGAGGATCACCGCGGTCACAGGATGACACTGGATTCGGCCAAGCAACAGGGTTGTGACTGGAATCGGCCGCATGGCGGGGTCAGCCTTTGGCATCCGAGCCTGGGCCGGTGGGGGAGCCATGCCGGTTTGAGGCCGCCCCGCCATCCGGGGCCGCTTGCGATGGGCCGCCAGACGCGCCGACGGCGCACTCCAAAACATGAACCCATCATGTCTACCGGCGGTAGAATCGGCTCCATGAGCAAGCCGACGAGCATCAAAACCAGCGAGGAAGTGCGTGACCGGCTGCGCATCCTCGCGGAGGAGCGCGGCACCACCATCACGGAGCTGCTGGAGGACCTTGCTACCCGGGAGCTCACGGCTGCAGAGCGGGAGCAGCGCGCCCGGGAGGCTGCACAGGAGCTCGGCATCGAGTACACCGAGCAGGTCCAACGGGCCGGCCAGGACGCCTGGGCGAAGATCCGCGCCCACCAGGGCGGCGTCGCCGCATGAACCTGACGGCCGTCCTCGACCACACCGCTCTGGCCGCCCTGTATCGCGCGGATCCCTTCTTTACCGGCCTCTACATCGAGGCCTCGCGCGGTACTGGCCGGGTCATCATCCCGTCGCTGTCCATGCTGGCCGCCGAACGGCAGGTCGCCGGTGCCGGCAAGCACGCGGCGTCCCTGCGGTTCGCGGAGAGCGTGCCGTTCACTGCGGCGCACGCGGTGGATGCGATGGTCTGGACAAATGTCGACTGGCCGGTGGCGCATGCGGCAGCGATCGCCTGGCATGCGGTGAAGGCGGGGGAACCGCTCACTGTCCTGTCGCTGGAACCAGAGCTGTACGCGGGCACCGGCATTACTCCACTGAACCCGACCTGACCTTCGGCCTGGCGGGTCTCCCGGCGCCGACCGCAGACGGTTGTCAGGGCGGGTATGGAAAACGAGACGGCGACGCGCGGCTCACGGCTGGTCGATGCCCCAGGTGGTTGCGGCGGGCGGCGACCAGGGCGCGCCACCGCTGACGGATGGCTGGTTCGCCGTCGAGCCATCGAGCACCGGACACCTGTGACAGGGGCAGGTCGGCCATGTAGTGGACGATGTCGACGTAGTAGGCGTAGTTCCCGTATCTCAGCAGCCGGACCCCCAAGGAAGCGGACGCCGACCCCGCACAGTGACCGCACTCACCGCCCGACCAGCCCCCGGACTGCTTGTTCCACCAACTCCACTCTCTCTGGGCTCGGTGGCCGGGGATCGGCCCCTCGTTCGGCCGAACAGCGCGCGCCATACCTTGCTCGTTGTGAGGTGTGGAGGACGAGCGGAGGGCTCCGGACGATCGTGGCCGGGCGGCGTGTGTCGTCGGCCGGCCGCATGCGGCCGAGCAACTGCGTCGTGCGCTGAGGAACCGCATCGAGGCCGCCCTGGCCCGGCGCCTGGGGATGCCCAAGCCGTCAGCATCGGCCGACCCGGCGGTGACCGAGGAGACCAGGCGGTGCGACGGTTGGTGCCGACTCGTAGGCTGCCGACATGAGCGAGATCAAGACCCCGACGCCCCGCGACGCCTTCGAGCTGCTGCTGGCCGGTAACCAGCGCTTCGTGACCGGCACCCCAGAGCACCCGAACCAGGACGCCACTCGCCGCGCCGAGACCGCACCGTCCCAGCAGCCCTTCGCCGTGCTGTTCGGGTGTTCCGACTCCCGGCTGGCCGCCGAGATCATCTTCGACCGAGGTCTGGGCGACCTGTTCGTGGTACGCACCGCTGGCCACGTCATGGGCCTGGAGGTGCTGGGCAGCATCGAGTTCGGCGTGGAGGTGCTGGGCTGCCCGCTGGTCGTGATCCTCGGGCACGACTCGTGCGGCGCGGTCGGCGCGGCGTGCGCCGCGCTGGAGGACGGCGTGACGCCGGCCGGGTACGTCCGGGACGTCGTCGAGCGGGTGACCCCCAGCGTGCTGGCCGCCCGGGCCGCCGGACGGGTTGAGCCGGAGGAGATCCTCGCCGAGCACATAAGGCACACCGCCGACCTGCTGCTGGACCGCTCCCGGGTCCTCGCCGATAAGGTCGCCGCCGGCCAGACCGCCGTGGTGGGCCTGCGCTACCGCCTGGCCGACGGCAGTGCCCAACTCGTCGCCGCTCGCGGCCTCGACGCGGCTGTGTCCACGGCGTCCTGACCGCCGCGGCGCGGCCCCTCAGCGTGATCTGCCGCGGTCGGCCGTCAGGAGACAGGAGGCACAGCGCGGGCCAGGGGTCCCAGGTCTCCGTATAGGGCGGCGTGGAGTGCAGCCGCGAGTTCGCGGGCTCGGTCTTCGCTCCGCACGCCGTGCATCATGAAGTAGATCGGTCCTGCGTAGGCGTCCAGGTCGACCTCACGGTTTTCGACCAGGCAGGTGATCGCGGCCCGGACCGCGTCGTTCACGGCATCGTCGACAGCGTGGCCGGAGCCGGCAGTGAGCGTGTCCGCCTTCACGGTCCACCACTGCCGTCTTTCGGATTCGATGGCGACGAACACGGCCTGCTGCGCCATGGCCGTCCGGTACACGTCGTGGAAGGCGTCGGTGCCGGTGGCGTCCGGAATGAGGTGGGCGGGGCAAGGAATGGGCAGCAGCTGCACGTGGGCATTTTGTGCACAGAGGAGCTGATCAACCGCGTCCGGTGACGCGAGAGGTCCACCGTCGATGCTGGTCACGCGGTGGGCCGGGGCCCCGCGGCGCGGCGCAGCCGGTTGGCGATCGCCAGTCCCAGCCCCTCCTCCACCGGCAAGGAGGCGAGGATGAGGTCGCACCCCCGCTGGTCGAGTTCGCGCAGGAACCCGTACAGCTCGCGCGCGTAGCCGGCCAGGGACGCTGGGACATCCACCACGGCGTGCGCCTTCACCGGGGTGTCGGCGAGGGACGGGGGAAGAAGGACGCCGACCTGGTGCCCCTGCTCCTGCGCGAGCCGCGCCTCGTCGACGACCTTCTCCGGCTCGACCAGGACGACCCGCGCAGACGGCGCGTAGTGCGACGGGTGCTGACCCGGCACCCGGACATGGCTCGTGGACGGGACCTCGATCGGATACCCCAGCACCGCTTCGAGGTCCTCGCGAGTCACCCCGCCGGGCCGGAGGATGGCCGGGGTTTCGCCCATGACGTCGACGATGGTCGACTCGACGCCGACCCCGCAGGGACCGCCGTCCAGGACGAAGTCGACGGCATCCCCGAGCTCCGCCCGGACGTGGCCGGCCGTGGTGGGACTCACCGAGCCGAAGCGATTGGCGGACGGGGCCGTGACACCGCCGCCGAAGGCCGACAGCAGCGCGAGGGCAACGGGGTGATCGGGCACACGCACGGCCACCGTCTCCAGGCCACCCGTGGCTTCCGGGGACACCCGCCGACCACGCCGCAGGACCAGCGTGAGCGGCCCCGGCCAGAAGTGCTCGGCCAGCAGGCGCGCCGTCGCGGGCACGTCCTGGACCCAATCGTCCAGATGCTGCGCGCCGCCGATGTGGACGATCAGCGGATGGGAGTGTGGACGCCCCTTGACCTGGAAGATGCGCGAGACGGCAGCGGGGTCTTCGGCGTTGGCGCCCAGTCCGTAGACGGTTTCGGTTGGGAGGGCCAGCAGGCCGCCGGCGCGCAGCACACCGGCCGCCTTCTCGATGTCACTGGTTCTTGCCATCACCCTCGAAATCCTCTCACCGTTCCGCTCTCCCACGTTCCGCGGTCTCGTCGGCGCATACTGACTTCGGCTCGTCAGGGTGAATCTTTGCGAAGTCCCTGAAGGGCCTGGAGCGGTGGCTGTATCCCGTGCTGTGTGAGGTATGCGGATGGGGGCGGGCTGACCGCTGCGGGGCGGCAGCGCCGGGAAACGGTACGGATGCAGGCAGCCGAGCTGTTCGAGCAGAAGATCAAGCCGCCGGAGGTTGCAAGGCGTCTGCGGGTGAGCCTGAAATCGGCCTACCAGTGGCACCTGCTGTGGCGGGACGGCGGTCGTGAGGCTCTGGCCTCGCGTGGCCCGAGCGGGTCGCGATGCCGTCTGTCGCCGCGCTGCTTGGAGAAGCTCGCCGGGTATCTCGAGCAGGGGCCTGCCGCGCATGGATGGGTGGAGGGCCAGGTGTGGACCGCGGCGAGGGTGGCCACTCTGATCGGCAGGAAGTTCCACGTCTCCTACAGCGTCTCGGGTGCCACCCGGCTGATGCACCGGCTCGGCTTCAGCCCACAGGTCCCCGGGCGGCGGGTCGCCGAACGCGACGAGCAGGCCGTGACCGCGTGGAAGGAGGCGACTTGGGCTGAGGTAAAAGGGCCCGGGCGGCCTGCGGAGGCTACATCTGCTTCGAGGACGAAGCCGGGTTCACCCGACGGCCGCCCAAAGGACGAACCTGGGGCCGGCGCGGCCACACGCCGGTCGTGACCGTCAGCGGCCGCCGCTCGGGGCGCCTGTCAGTGGCCGGGCTGATCGCGATACGGCCAGGCTCCCGCACCCGGCTGTGCCACCGTCTGCGCACCCACCCCGCAGGCAAGGGCAAGCGCCGCAGCATGGGTGAGCGGGACTTCATCGCGCTGGTCGACGGCGTCCACCAGCTCGTCAAGGCGCCGATCGTGCTGGTGTGGGACCGGCTGAACACCCATGTCTCCCACGCCATGAGTGAGCTGATCGCCGAGCGTGAATGGCTGACGGTGTTCCTGCTGCCCGCGTACTCGCCCGACCTCAACCCCGTCGAGGGGGTATGGGCGCACGTCAAACGCAGTCTGGCCAACCTCGCCGTACTCGCCCTGGACCGACTCGAAGGCCTCGTACGCAACCCGGGTTCGCCTTCACCCCGCTGGCCATTGCCGCCCGACAAGATCCCGGCGCATTCAACCTGGACCGGCTGCTCCAGCTGCCGCACCGCGACATGGTGGCCGACGTCGTCGCCCAGATCTACAAGGCCGCCGACGGCCCGCTGAACGACCTGCGGAACCGCACACGGTCGGAGGACTGCACGCCAGCGCCCACGTTCCCGACCGACCGCATCGCCGCGGACGCCGACCTGGCCGTCGACGGACTGCTGCTCGACTTCAAGAGCACCCGGTCCACCCGCACTCTGCCCAAGCGGAAGCGTGGCAGCTGACCGGCTACCTGCTGCTCGACAGGGACGACCGGTACCGGATCGACACCGTCGGCCTGTACCTCTCGCGCTCGGGCACGCTGGCCAGCTGGCCGGTGGAGGAGTACCTGGACCTGCTCGGAGCCTGCCGCCGCGAGATCCCCGCCTTCCGCGCCGCGTTTACCGAGCTGCTTGAAGGCTGCACGGCTGACGTCGAACCGTACGAGCAGGAGGAGGAAGACCGGGTCCGCGAGCTCCTGAAGCGCCTGGCGCCCGTCGCCGCCCCAGGCCAGTGCCTGGTGTGCATCCAGCCCTGCCCCGGGTGCGAGTGTGAGTAGTTGCGGTGCAGAAAGTGCCACTGAAGTTGATCATGGTCGGCTAGCACACGGATACAGGTGCCGCTGGGGTTCGCGGAAAGGTCGCCGGGCGGCCGTTGGCGCTGGCTACGGTCCGGCCGTGCCGGTGGAGTTTCTGACTGATGAGCAGGCCGAGGCGTACGGAACGTTTTCGAGCGGGAGAGGAGAAGGGCAGCCTGTGCGGGCTCAAGCCGCCCCGCTGCCTGTCAGTGCAGTCCGCTGTAGGCGGCCACGATGATTTCCATGCCACGGTTGTCCTCCTGCCGATCCCGGTCGATCATCTGGTTCATGACGTAGGCCACGGTCATGCGTGAGTCGGGGTCGTTCGCGACCAGCGAGCCGCCCCAGCCGCCCCAGCCGAAGGTGTTGCCGAACTTACCGAAACCCACCGTCCAGCACATCGGCGTTCCCAGTACGCGGTCCTCGCCGCGGAACACTTCCTGCCACGCGGGCTCGCAACCCTGGGGGGACAGCAGTCGCACGCCGCTGGCCGAACCCTGGTTCGCCAATACCGACTGAGCCAGGGCGACAGAGCGAGCGTTGCCGAAGCCGTTTACCGCAGGGATCTGCGCACGGCGCCAGGCCTTGGAGTTGGCGTCCTTGACCCGGATCGCCACACCGGTACTTTCCCGGCGTGTGCCATCCGGTCCGAGCGGTGCGCTGGCGGCGTACTCGTCGGTCAATGACGGCGGCGGGATGAGCGGTGCGACGCGGTGGTCATGTTCGGTAGAGAGTCCGATGTGGAAGTCCGCGCCCAGCGGTTTGGCCACCTCTTCGGCGAAGAACTCGCCGAGACTGCGGCCGGTGATGCGGCGGACGATCTCACCTATAAGGAACCCGAAGGTGAGCGCGTGATAGCCGGCGGCCGTTCCCGGCTCCCATTCGGGCGCCTGCGCGGCCAGCCCTGCCGTCACGCTCTCGCAGTCGTAGAGCTCCTCGACCGTCGTCGGCCCGGACAAATCCGGCAGTCCCGCGGTGTGCGACAGCACGTGCCGTACCAGCACGTTCTTCTTACCGACCAAGGCGAACTCGGGCCAGTAGGCGGCGACCGGCGCGGACAGATCGAGCTCGCCCCGGTCGGCCAGGATCAGCGCGCAGAGGGCGGTCATGTTCTTGGTCGTCGAGTTCACGCCGACGATGGTGTCGCGCTCCCAGCTGACAGAGCGGTCCGCATCGGCGTACCCGCCCCAGATGTCGACCACCGGCTCGCCGTCGATGTAGACGGCCGCCGAGGCACCCACGTCGTCCTTGCTGAGCAAAGCTGCAAGAGCCGCCCGGACTACCTCGAACCGCGGCTCGCAAAACCCCTTAACATCAGTCATAGGCGTAAGCCTCAGGTCACGCCGTCCTTTCCTGCCCGACAATTGCCGCACTAGTTTTGTCGGGCGGGGCGCGACCACATCCTCTCTACTCCAGCAAGGCGGCCTGACGGCCGCGCGGTCAGCCCACCGGACCGCTCGGTCGACCACTCCTGTTTCGCCTCGCGGTCGGCCGATGCCCGGTCGGCGCCGCAGAGCACAGCGCCGATGACCATCAAGGCGCCGCACGCGGCGAACGGCTGCCTGGCGGGGCGGATGTTCTTACGGTGGAGACGGACGCGAGAGGGAAGGGCGGATAGGCGTGCTGGAGCGGCTGAATCAGGCGTTGAACCACCTGGAGGCATGCCTCGACCGGGAGGTCGACATGGCGGAGGTGGCCCGGATCGCCGCGGTGTCGGAGTACCACTTCCGGCGGCTGTTCTCCGCGCTCGCCGGGATGCCGCTCCCGGTCTACCTGCGGCGCCGGCGGATGACACTCGCCGGGGCCGAGGTGCTGGCCGGGGACCTGACGCTGCTCGATGTCGCTGTGCGGTACGGGTACAGCTCGGGCGAGGCGTTCGCCCGGGCATTCCGGTCGGTGCATGGCATCGGGCCGGGCGAGGCCCGGCGCACGGGTGCGGTGCTCACCGCGCAGCCGCGCATGTCCTTCCGCGTGGTCGTCGAAGGCAGTACGACCATGCGCTACCGAATCGTGGAGAAGGAGTCGTTTCGGGTCGTCGGCAAGAAGGCCCGGCTCCCACTCGTGCCGGAGGGTCTCAACAGGGCGGCTGTGGCGCACCTGGAGAGCCTGGACGAGTTGGCGATCGTGCGGATGAAGGAGCTGGCCGGTCAGGAGCCGGCCGGGATCTTGTCGGCGGTGGTGTACCTGACCGACAGCCGGGAGGAGGGCGCCGAGGCGGACTACTGGATCGGCGTGGTGACCGGCCCCGAGGCGGCCGCCGAAAACCTCGACGCCCTCGACGTGCCGGCCGGGACCTGGGCGGTCTTCGACAACCACGGACCCTACCCGAGCGGCCTCCAGGAGCTGTGGCGAGACGTGTTCACGCAGTGGTTCCCCTCGAACCCGTACACGAGCCGGACAGGTCCGGAGCTCCTGCGGACACAGCCGGTGGATATTCGCGCCGAAACCGACTCCCAGCTGTGGATCCCGGTCGAGCGGAGCAGCGAGAGCGCCGAGGCGTGAACACCGGCACCGTACGTTGCCCACCGACGACCTACGGACAATGATGAGACGCAGCTCACAGCAGCTTTCACAAACGTTCCTTTGCGCGAGCAAGATCAATCGCAGGCCACCGGACCCTCGCCGCACCCGGAATCGTTCGCGGAACCCGTTCTCACTTAAAAGCGGGACGGACCTCCTTCTGAGACTTGCATTGTGCGAAAACCGGGCCCATGACGGACCCTCACCAGCCCTCCCGACCGACCGGTCGGACGCCAACGACGTCGAACAGCACGCCTGTCCGAAGTGTGACGCCGAGCCCGGATCACCCTGCCGCTCGCGCGGCGGCGCGGTCGCCTCCGCCTACCACACCCGCCGCTTCACCATGGTGCCCCGGCTGAAGAAGGCGCTGCGGGTGCCGACCCAGCCGACCGCGGCCCAGGCAGGCCGTGGCGGCCCGGCACCCCGCCGCCGGCGCCGATCGACCCGGACCTGCCGAGTGCGGACATCCGCATCGGCTACGCCCGCTGCTCGACCCTCGGCCAGGAACTCGGCTCCCAGCTCGACGCGCTCAGCAAGCACGGCATCCCCCGCGACAAGATCTTCAGCGAGAAGATCAGCACCCGCGTCCGGGTCCGCCCCCGCTTCGAGGAAGCCCTCCGTAGGGCGCGGGAGGTCAAGGCCCACGCCCCCCACTGCCGGGTCTTCTTCACCGTGTACGAGATGAAGCGGCTCGGCCGCGACGCCGCCGAACTCACCGCGCTCGCCGACCACCTCGCCGCCCACGGCCTGGTCCTGGAGATGCTCGCCGGGCCCCTGCCCGGCATCTACGACCCCACCGGCCCCGGCAAGCTGCTGTTCGCGTTCTTCGCGGCGATGGCGGAGACCGAGCGGGAGAACATCCGCGAGTCGACGCTGGAGGGGCTCGACCACGCGGCACGCAAGGGCAAACACGGCGGCCGGCCACCGGTCATCACCGACGACATGCTCCACACCGTGCTGCGGCGCCGCGCAGGCGGCGAGTCCGTCGAGCAGATCCAGCCCGACCTGATCATCCCCACCGGCAAGCGCAAGGGGCAGAACCCCTCGGTGGCGAGCATCTACCGGGCGCTCGCCGAGCACGCCAAGCGCGAGGCATACTCCGAAGCCGTCGAACAGGCCCACGCCGACTTCGCCGCCCTCCAGGTCGGCGAAGTCCCCGGACCCCGCCTCGCTATCCCTGACCGAGCGTCACTCTGATTACAGGAAGCTACTTGTCACTTCGTCGTAGCTTCGGGAGAACAGGGCCGTTAACGGCCCCGCAAGTCCTGCCCGCCGCTCTGGGGCATGGCTGCCAGGCGGCGGGTGATCAGGTCCGCAACCGCCGATTTGTGGGTTCGACCAGTTGGCTGAAACAGGTCGCGACAGGTGGCCTGCTGGCGTCCAGGCTGTCTATCGCCAGCCCGAGCAGCAGGCGGGACACACGCCCAAGAGCCGGTGGGCCTTCGGAACATTCGATGAACTATGAAGGGCCATTGCCGCCATGAATCGACACGGTATGGTTTCGCTGATGTTGGCTGGCGCGTTGGCATCTGCCATGAATCTGGCGGTCGGTTCGCCGGCTGGCGCAAGCAGCCCTCCCTCCTACCCCATCCCTAATCTGGCAACTGGGCTATGTCTTCAGCCGGATCAGGGGTCGCTGGACCAAGGTGCAGCGATCGTGCAGCAAGTTTGTGACAGCAACTACAGCGGACAGCGCTGGGTGTTTGTTTCCCTTGGCGGTACGAAATTTCAGTTCCGGAATCAACTTAGCGGCATGTGCCTGGACGCCCGGGGCGGTGCCGCCAATGGAACGCCAGTCCAGCAGTGGATCTGTAACAGCATCAGCAATGAGATATGGGACAGCGGCCACGCACCGCTGCCTCTTCCCGGACCCTTCGGTGGCAGCCTCCCTCTGGTCTCAAGGGTGTCCGGTAGCAGCAGCCACTGCCTCGACGGAAATATGCCGTTCGGCGATCCAGCCGTTCATCTATACCGCTGCAATTCTACCCTTGTCCAGCAGTGGCACTTCTGACGGCTTCTCAAAAGTCCGGCGGTCTTGGTCCGACCTGGCCGACGGGGCGTCCAGGAAGCGTTTGCTCGACGACGGACACCTTCCACTGTTCCAGGGCCGGGCTATCCGGCCACCATGAAGATCGGCGTTCGGAAGGCTGTGTCTTGGAGGTGCAGGAGGCGGTCGAGGATGGCGGTGGCGAGGACTTCGTCACCGAAGACCTGACCCCACTCGCTGAAGGTCTTGTTCGAAGTCAGGATGATCGAGCCCTTCTCGTAACGCTTGGAGATCACCTGGAAGACCAGATTCGCCTCGGCTCGCTCGAGGGGCTGGTATCCCACCTCATCGACCACGAGAACGCCCGGCCGCAGATAGGTGCCGAGCTTGCTGGTCAGTCGACCTGCCGCTTCGGCGGCTTTGAGGTTGCGGACCATGTCGTCGAGGCTGGTGAAGTAGATCGAGTAGCCGGCCCGGCAAGCCGCGACGGCCAGGGCGACGGCGATGTGCGTCTTGCCGACGCCGGGCGGGCCGAGCAGGGCAACGTTGGCCTTCTCCTCGACGAAGGAGAGGCTGGCGAGGTCCTTGACCTTGCGGGGGTCGAGCTCGGGCTGGAAGGAGAAGTCGTAGTCGTCCAGCGTCTTGTGGTGCGGCAGCTTCGACAGTCGCAGGCCCTGCCGAAAGCGCCGGTCGTCCTTGACGGCGAGTTCCTCGGACAGCACCAGGTCGAGGAAGTGGAGATAGCCCATCTTGGCCTCGTCAGCCCCGCTGGATGTACTGGTTCAGGGCATCGGCCAGGTGGGGCAGGCCGAGCTTGCCGGCCGTGGTGCGGATGCGGGTGCCGGTCAGCTCGCTCAACGGGCTTCCTTTCTCGGAGTGTTGGAGGTGAAGGGGCGGGTGCCGGTCAGCTCGTCATAGACCGACAACGGACAGCGGCCGACCTCGACGCGGGCAGCAGCGGCCCGGTTCAGCAGGGCCTGCAGCGGGCCGGCCTCCGGCCCGGGTGAGGGCTCCCGGCGGGGCGAAGGCGGGCTGTCGCCGGTGGTGACGCGGCGGCCGGCGCCGGTGGGCAGACCGTCCCAGTGCCTGTCGTCGACGATGCGGGCGCCGCGGCCCACAGCCCGCGGATGGGCGGCCAGGAGAGTCTCGCCGTCCGAGCCGGGGACCGTGGAGTGCAGCGTGACTTGGGACTTCGTGGCGCGAATCTCGACCAGCTGGCGGGGGCGGACCCTGCGGGCGGGCACCGAGTAGAGGTTCGCGTCGAAAGCGACCAGGCAGTCCTTGCCGACGTGCCGCAGATGCCGTTGGGCGACCACATACGGAGTCTCGGGCAACGGGCGCAGGGCCATGTGGTCGCGCACCGCCCGATGGCCGATGACCTCGCCATGAGTGCCATGCACCTTCGCCCGCCGCAGCGGCACCCAGGCTGCGAAAGCGGCGTTCATCTCCTCGATGGACGAGAAGGCCCGTCCGGCCAGCACGTGATCGCGGACGATGCCGACCTGCCGCTCGACGCGGCCCTTGCCCTGCGGCCGGTAGGCGGCCAGCACATCGATATCGAAGTCGTAGTGCCCGGCGAAGGCGACCGCCTCCGGAGGCAGCGGGACCGCCTCGCCCGGGGCGACGTGCCGGCGCACGACGGTCTTGGTGCGGTCGTAGACGATCGTCATCGGCACCCCGCCGAAGTGCGCGAACGCCTGCCGGTGGCAGTCGAAGAAGGTCGCCAGGTCCTGGCTGGTGGTGAAGCAGCAGAACGGGTCGCGCGAGTACGACAACGTCATGTGGAACGAGTAGACCTTCGGAATGCCGACATGAGCGAGGACCTTGCCCTCATCACCCCAGTCCACCTGGGCCTGAGCCCCAGGGACCACCTCGAACCGGCGGTGCAAACCGGCCAGTTCACCAGGGCTGATCCCGAGTTCCTCGGCGATCCGGGGCCTGGCCTCCTGCAGGTAGAGCTTCACCCGCTGGTAGTTGATCGCGACCCCGTACTCCTGGACCAGGCGCTCGTGGATCACCGCCCCCTTGAGCAGGATCTCCGCCCTGAGCATCGCGTCGATCAACGGGGCAACCTCGTCCACCACCCGCTGCCGCGGCCGCCCGCTCGGCTCCCGCTGCGGCGGCGCAGCCGACACCTCACCCGACAGGTACTTCGCAACCGTGCGGCGGTTCAGCCCGGTCTCCTTCGCGATCTCCCGCAGGCTCATCGCGCCGGACTCATACAAACCGCGAAACCGCCGAAGCTCCAGCCAGCGATGCGGATCCAAGACCACCGTCAGCCGCCCCTCTGCCACCCCGAACCGACAGCAGCAGACTCGCGGCCCTTGCCCCTCACCGCATCAAGAACGGTGCACTCTCATCCGTACGAGGTGGTGCACGTTCACGTGTACGCCGACAGCAAGTTCAAGAAGAACGCTCCGGACTGGTACGAGGAGATGTACGAGCGGCAGCGGAAGGCACATTCCTCACGACGCCGCGTCGAGCACGGCATCGCCCATCTGAAGAACTGGCGAGCTTTGACCCGCCACCTCGGCCGCCGCGAGCACATGAGCGACACCGTCCAGGCCGTCGCCGGCCTGCTGTCCCACCAGCAGACCGCGGACCTGACGTCGGCGCGGCAGATGTGAACACCGAGCCCCGCCGCCATCCTCGACGTCTCCCTGCCTACCGTGCACGAGCTCGTTAGGGCTCGCAGAGAATCAACATGCTGATTTGATCTCGGTGGGGCTGCTGCTAGCGAGGAACGCGGCGACATCGGCGGGCGTCCGGAACCTGGCTGTGGAGGGTGGAATGGTGTAGCCACGCTCGGCCAGGAGGGGCTGGACTTGGTGAACGGCCCTGGTGAGGGTGCTGGCGTTGACTCCGAAGAGCTGGGCGAGCAGGTCTCGGGTGCCGAGTTTGCGCTGGTAGAGCACGGTGGCCAGGACTCTGTCGGCGGTGGTCAGCTTGTCCTTGGCCCCGGCGCCACGAGCACGGATGCGCTCGCCTCCTCGCTGCCGGAGCCGTCCTTGCTCGCGTAACTCGTCCAGATCCTGGGTCAGTTGGTTGATGAGTTCGTCCAGCGCCGGTTCGGGCATGCCGGTCAGCTCCGGGTTGCGCAGAGACTCGATGCAGGGCTGCGGGGACGTGCGGTCGGCCGGCCGCGGGCTCCTGGCTGAGCTGGTGGTGTCGCGAGGTTGGGGGTGAAGGGTGTAGTTCCAGTCGCCGTGGAAGCGGTGCCGGTGCATGGGCAGGGCGTCGATATCGCTGTCGGTGATCTTGATGCCGGTCTCGTAGGTGCCCGGGTCGAGTTCGGCGTGGACTTTCAGCCCGGTGAGGGTGGTGGTCGCCGCGATGCTGTTCACGATGACGTCGTGGCTGGTCAGCGGGCGGCCCCGCCAGTTCATGGAGATGTGGGAGAACAGCCGGTGCTCGATCTTGTTCCACTTCGAGGTGCCGGGCGGCATGTGGCAGACAGTGATGTCCAGGCCCGTCTCGGCGGCCAGGGCTGCGAGTTCGGTCTTCCAGGCGCGGGTGCGGTAGCCGTTGGACCCGCCTGCGTCTGCAGTGATCAGCAGGCGGGCGGCGGCCGGATAGTCGTACCGGCCTCGGGCCTGCCACCAGCGGCGGATGGAGGCGACGGCGAACGCGGCGGTGTCGTGATCGGTGCCGACGCTGACCCAGCCGGTGTCCGCGGCGATGTCATAGATCCCGTACGGGATCGCCTTGCCAGGTCCCTGCCTGTCCAGGAAATCGTGCGTCCTGACCTGTGCCGGCTCACCGGCCGGCCGCCACTGGCGGCCAGCGTTCTTGTAGTCGCCGACGAGCTCCTTCTTCTTCGTGTCCACACTGATCACCGGCTGTCCGGCATCGATGTGCTGTCTGGCCCGCTCGTTGATGTAACGGAACTGGGCATCACGGTCCGGGTGCTGCTTGCCCTCGATGCTCTTGGAGCCGGCCTGCAGGCTGAAGCCCTCCTCACGCAGCAGGTCCCCGACCGTGTCCGCGCTCACCCTGTGCCCCTGACGGGTCAGCTCGGCCGCGAGGCTCCTGGTCGACTTCACCGTCCAGCGCAGCGGTGACATCGGATCACCCCGCTCGTCAGGTTCCACGAGCGCGAGCAGCGCGGGCCCCAGATCCGGATCAAGGTCCACGGCCTTCTTGCGGCCACCACCGGCCTTGCGGACCCGGCCCAGAGGCTCCTCGCCGGCTTCCAGCTCGTCCACGCCCTTGCGGACCGTCGTCTCGCTGACCTGGGCCGCCCGTGCGACCGCCCGGATACCGCCGTGCCCCAGGATCCTGGCCTCGGCCCCCATCAGCAGCCGCCGCTGCCGCTCGTCCAGATGCGGGAACAACACCCGAAACTTCACAGCGAGTTGGCCACGGACCTCGTCGGAGACGCTCATACCACAACAACGAGCCACATCACGGGAAGCAACAGCTTGATTCTCTGCGAGCCCTTAGCCTTGGGCTTTCATGGGTGGTCCGTCCGACAGGTGATCAGATAAGCGAAAAGTGCCTCTAACCAGCGAGAATGAGGATTGTCTAGGCCCTTGTCCCCGCGCCGTCGGAGGCACTTCCCAGGTGAGTAGGCGTTATCGGGTCCTACCCGCGTGTGCGGATGTCGGGTGGCGGCAGCGGAGGGGTCTCGCAGGCCGGCGGGGTGCTGCTCGTGGAGACGGCTCGCCGGACCGTGCCGACGGACGCGCTGTCGGCGGCGCTCGCGCCGTGGCGCAAGCCCAGGGCAGCGCACGATCCGGGCAAGATCCTGCTGGACGTCGCGCTCTCCGTGGCGCTGGCGGGGACTCCCTAGCCGATGTCGCGGTGCTGCGGGCCGAGCCCGCCGTGTTCGGACCCGTGCCTCCGATCCGACCGTCTCCCGGCTGGTCGACACCCTGGCGGGCGCCGGGCCGCGCGTCCTTGCCACGCTCCGTCGTGCTCGGGCCGATGCCGGCGCTCGGGTCTGGCCCTTGGCCGGTCGGACAGCCCCGGACGCGGGCGGCGAGGTGGTCGTGGACATCGACGGCGCTCGACCTGCTTGCCTGGATGCCCATGCCCACCCTGACCGGCGACGCCCGCCGTTGGGAACCCAAACGCCTACGGCTGCGGCTGTTCTCCGCCGCAGCAGAGCTCCTGACCACCAGCCGCCGCCGCTGGCTCCGCCTGGCCCGCCACTGGCCCTGGACCGAGGTGGTCACCACCGCGTTGGAACGTCTCCAAGCCTTGCCGAACCCCGGCTGACCAACGACAGCGTCCTGTCCCGCCGAACATCACACCACCGGAGCAGTGGAACCCGGCCCCCACCCGACGCGACAGCCGAGCCACCACCATGCCCGCGACCGGCTCGAACAGCCGAAACGGCCCGCCGGATGAACCGACGGACCGTCACGAAAGATCAAGGCTAACCACCCGGCCTTGGGGAAGCCCCTTTCCGCCTCGGGATGCAGGCCGACCGCTCCGCAAGCCGCACGAGGCATCGCCGAAACGAGTGTATGAGCGTGGCCCGTTGGCAGTTGCGCGGTAACGTGACGACGGTGAGCAAGCCGACTCGAGACGTGTTCCGGGCGATTCCGGTATTCCAGAACGTGACCCACAGTGCCCTTTCGGCTGCGGATCTCCCCGACGAACCGCTGCCTGCTTTGACGGACTGGATCCTCGCGGCTCTGGCCGATGGCCAGCCGGAGCCGCACGCCATGAGCCTGTGCACCGTCGCAGCGGACGGCACCCCGTCTAGCCGTGTCCTGCTCTGCAAAGACATCGATGCTCACCAGCTCTACTTCGCGACGCACGCGGATAGCCGCAAGGGCGCCGAGATCGCTGCCAACTTCCGGGTGTCGGTGCACTTCTACTGGCCGATCAGCGGCCGCCAGGTCCGGGTCGTCGGCCGGGCGGAGTCCGCAGGGCGGGACGCCTCGAAGCGGGACTTCGCCGAGCGCGGACGGGGCTCCCAGCTCTCGGCCCACTTGCACCGGGCCACGCCGCCCACCGGGCGCGACGAGATCCTCGCTGAGTACGTCCGCCTCTCGGACACCTACCCGGACGTCGTCCCCTGCCCGGAAAGCTGGACACTGTACGGTGTCACCCCCGACGAAGCCGAGTTCTGGCAGGCCAGCCCCGACCGCATCCATCAGCGGGTCCACTACACCCGCACCAGGGGCACCTGGCAGAAGGATTACCTCTGGCCATGACGCCGCGTCATCCCGCCGCCGGCCGCCGCAACGTCCTACTCATCGTCGCCGACCAGCTCCGCGCAGACGCGCTCGCCTGCTACGGAAATCCGATCGCCCGCACACCCCACCTGGAGGCCCTCGCCGCCAGGGGCACCCGCTTCGACGAGCATTTCTCCGTCACCGCGCCATGTGGACCGGCGCGTGCCTCGCTCCTCACCGGGGTCCACCAGTCGGTGCACCGCGTCGTGGACAACTGGACGGTGGCCGATGACGTGCGGCCCACTCTCGCCACCCAACTCGCGGCCTCCGGCATCTCCTCCCACGTCGTGGGCTACACCGACACTCTGCGGAGCGGCCCGGAAGGCGGCTTCGAGACGGTTCCCCCAGGCTTCAGCTGGCATACCCACTTCAATCTCAACCGTCGCGGGCTGGCTTCCTGGATCGAGCATCTGGACCGGAACGGGTGCGCCGTGCCCGACGATCCGATGGACATCTTCCGGCCGGTCCCCGGCACCGCCAACGTGGCTCGTTACCCTGCCGAGTTGAGCGACACCACGTTCATCGCCGACCGCACCATCGACTGCATGGCGGATCTGAAGGACGAACCGTGGTTCATCCTTGCGGCGTTTTTGCGGCCCCACCCGCCCTGGGTGGCGCCCGACCCGTACCACAGGATGTACGACCCAGCGCGTAGCGCACCCCCGCTGCGGGCTCCGACCCGGGAGCTGGAAGCGGCTCGCCATCCGTTCCTGCGCAGCTGGCTCGGGCGCCGCGTGCCCGACACCGCCTCCGAAGACCTCACCCGCGAGGCCGTGGCCGCCCATCGGGCCACCTATGCCGGACTGGTCACCGAACTGGACCACCAGGTCGGTCGCGTCCTGGCTGCGCTGGATGACCTCGGGCGGGCGGAGGACACCCTGATCGTCTTCACCTCGGATCATGGGGACGCGCTCGGCGACCACTGGGGCCTGGGCACCGGAGGGTTCCGCGAGACCGCCTATCGCGTCCCGCTCATCATCGCGACGCCGGAGCGGTCGGCCCCGGTGACCAGCACCCTCCCCACCGAGTCGGTGGACATCGCACCCACCGTGCTCGACTGGGCCGGAGCACCCGAACTGCCCTGGAGCAGTGGCCACTCCCTGCTCCCTTTGATGGCCGGCGACGGCCTCCGGACCGGCTGGCTGCGAACCGAGACCGTGTGCGAGTTCGACTTGCGCCGCATCGACGACGAGGACTCCGTCCAGTCCGTCGCACCGGCGTCGGATTGCAACCTCGTCGTGCTGCGCGGCCCCCGGTTCACCTACGTGTACTTCCCGGGGCAGCGCCCGCTGCTCTTCGACCGGTTGAACGATCCTGGGGAAAGCCGGGACCTGGCTGCGAAGCCGGAATACAGTTCCGTCGTCTCCGACTGTGCCCGCCGGCTTCTCGACCACCGGATGAGGTGCGCCGAGCAGAGCCGCTCGGTCGCGACGGCCAAGCCCTGGGAGACCGTGCCGCACGTGACGTCCGGTCCACCCGGCACGACTGAACTCGGGAGCCGACCGTGAACCCTGACCTCTGCCCCGGCGAGCCCGGCCTGCTGATCCTCAAGGTCGGTGGCGGCCTGTTCTCCGACAAGCGCCGTGACCGCCACGTCGACCTCGACGCCGTGGCCGGCTTCGCCCGCCTCGTGGCGGACCTGGCGGCCAGGGCACCAGGCAGGCTGATCCTGATCTCGGGAGGAGGGTCGTACGGACACGGCGCCGTGCGCGGAGTCGATCCGGGCGCACCATGGGAGGCACTCTCGCTCACCAACGCCAACGCCGAACTTCGCTGGGTGTGGTCCACGGCCCTGCGCAACGCCGGTGCCAAGGCATTCCCCGTCCAGTTCGCCGCGGTGGTCGTCCTTCACCCGGACGGACGGCCCGTCCTCTCCGGCGAGTCCGTGCGGCGGGTCCTGGACATCGGCGCAGTCCCCGTCCTCACCGGGGACTGCCTTCCCACCGCCGAGGGTTCGCTCGCCGTCGTCGGCAGCGACCACGTCCCTGCCGCGTTGCTGCCCCTCGCCCGCGGCTCAGTGCGGATCGCCATACTCACCGACGTCGACGGTGTCCTGGACAACGGGCGCCCGGTCCCGTGGATCGACCCGGACCGCGCGGACCCGGTGCGAGAAGTGCTACAGGCAGCACCCGAGTGGGACACCACCGGCGCGATGAGCGGCAAAATCCGAGGCTTGCTTGACTGTGCGAAGCTCGGCGCGGAATGCCTTATCCTCCGCGGCGACCCCACCGCCACCCACCTGCGGCACCTGCTGCTGCCCACCAGCCGGTGGCCGGCCGACCGGCTTTACACGCGAATCGCCCGCCGCAGCAGCTTTATTGACGCCCCCTCCGGCACCGCACCCGGTGCGGGCACGCCTGCCGTGATGCCCGGCAGCACACCGAGCGGAGCCAGGAGCGCCGACGCAATTTCCTGACCTTTAGTTCTGTGGCGCTGCCCGCCGACCGGCGCCAGGGACCAGGGAATGCTCGCCGCTCCGGGATCAAGGGTTCAGGTATGCCCCGATGAGGGCGACCAAGTCGGCGACAACCTGCTCGACCGGCCGCTCGGCGTCCAGGCTCAGCCAGCCGTCGCGCTCCGCCCAGAGGTCGAGCCGATCGGCGAGGGCGTGCTGGTGGGTGAGAAAGGAGTTGCGGGAGCAGTCAGGATCCATGCCGCACTCGTAGGGGACGAGATCGCCCTGCTTCCGCTCCCACGCCAGTTCGGGGTCGAGTTCCAGCCGGATCGTGAGGTCGGCCTTCGGTAGTCCGGCGACGACGGATTCGACCCAGTTCGGGTCGAGGCCGTAGGCGATTTCGCAGGCGGCGTGCTTCATCCAGTGGCCGTCCACGATCACCAGGTCGCCGCGGGGTTCCCGGTGCGCCTCCAGTGCCATGCCCATCGACCACATCAGAAAGAAGAGACGGGGCGCGGCGGGCATCTCGGCCACGCAGCGACGGATGTCCCTGAGGTCGTGGTCGAGGAAACGGGCTGCGGGATAGTGCGGACTGCCCACGATGTCCCAGCGGTCGACGGTCCGGACCCGGTGCCCGCGCCGTTCCAGATGTGCGACCACCTCGCGGGTGAGGGTCGACTTGCCCACTCCGTCGGTCCCCGCCAGTGCCAGCAGCATGGTGTCCTTCCCTTCGACCCGGCAGGTGCCGGTGATCCAGCGACTCAGGACGTGGCGAGTTAGCTGTCTTCCGAGGCGAACGTCGCGTCACGCTTCACGATGGCCGGGTACAGGAACTCCTGGACACGCCGATAGTCGTCCGGGAAGTCGCATTCGGAGAAGAGCAGCGCGGCGGGCAGCCGGGCCACCGCAAGCCGGCCGAGCGTGAACAGGTACTGCCACACCTCCTCGTGCTCCGACAGCCGTCCACTGAAGCCGTAAGGCCGGGACGTCGGCGGGTCGCCGACGATCCACTCGGCCACCCCGGCTGCAGCCGGGACTTCGGCGGCATCCAGCAAAATCAGCCCCAGGCTCTCACCGAGCAGATCCAGCCCCTGGGTCATGGGTTGCCCCAGTCCCTTTCCGATGACCACCGGCCGCTCTGCGGAGCGTCCGTAGACCCTCACCTCCTCGCCGTCACCGCTGACCCGATCCACCGTCAGCAACCGCGATCCCGCCAGCACTGCGGGAGAGTGCAGCAGGGACCTCTCGTAGACCACGTCCGCATCGGTGACAAGGGTCCGCCTGCCCTCCGGCCGCCACTGCAGAAGGGCCCGCAGCCCGGCCAGCAGGCTGACGGTCGACCCGGTGGGTCGGCCGTTGGAGTCCACGGGGACGATATGGACCAGCTCGTCCGCATGCGGTTCGAACGTTGCCCGGTGGGCCTGACTGACCACCAGGAACACCCGTAGGACGCCGCGGGCGCGGAAGAGCTCCAGATTTCGGCTGAGAAAGGAGGGGCTAGACGGTACACCAGGCACGAGCGGAAGCAACGCCTTGGGACCACCTCCCAGGGCCATCCGCCGACTGTCCCCTGCAGCAAGGACGATGACGCTCTCCATCAGGACAGCACTCCTTCCGATTCGGCGAGAGCGGTCCTGGCCCCAAGACGCTGCCGGAACCCGCGCAGCCACGTCAGGACGTCCCGCATCACGTGATGGTTCTGGCCCGGCCTCAGCGCACCGAGCTGGAAGAACATGACTCCCTCGGAGGGCGGCCCGAGGACTGTGATCCGCTCTTCGGCCACCCCGTCCGCCCGTACGGGATGGAACGCGCGGGTCAGGTCCAGGCCGCCCGGCTCGAAGCTGCTCCCGTCTGCCGAGGTGTTCCGCCAGATCCGCACCAGGCCGCGGTCGATCAGGTTGCGATACAAGGGGCGGACGTCGGTGCGGGGGTCGAATGCGTGGACCCGGGCGTCGACCAAGGTGTCGACCTGGCGGCGGAAGCCGGTCGACGGTCCCGTGACCACGAACCGGTCGGTACCTGAATCAACGTCAACCCGCGCTTTCGGGCCCGCGCCCACCTCCAGCAGGCCGTGTCGGACGAGTGCGAGGACCTTCTCCATCACCTCAAGCGCCGCCCCGTTGGCCAGCTTGTTGTGGTGACGCATGTAGCGGTGCAGGAACAGTCGGTGGGAGCCCGCGGTCAGTCCGGCATCGTCCACAGCATGGGCGAGCACTGGCCGTAGATCCCGCCAGACGCCGTCGGCCGCCGCCTTCGCCGGATTGTCGAGGTTCCCCTGCGCGGCCCAGAGGTGGTCCCGCTCCATGAACTCCGTGAATCGCTCCCGGAACTCCTGCACCGTGGCAAAGGAGCCCGGGGGAATCGGCTCCGTCAGCCGTCCCCAGTCGAAGCGGTTACCGAAGACCGACTCGTCCAACTGCCAGGGCGAGCGCAGCGAGGCTACCAGCTCGGGAAGCCGCTGCGGTGTTTTCTCGGCATCGCGCACCTGGTGGGCGTACTGCGGCCCGAAGACTACCTCGATCCAGCGGGCCAGTGCCGCCTCGATGGGCCACCCGGGTGCCGCCTCGGCTGCCTGGGCGAGTGTCGTCGACTCCCGCAGAACGGTGTCGAGGACACCGGCGACCTCGTCCACCGCCTCCTCCAGCGGGATGAGCAGGCCCTCGGCGCCGATGTGCGACCCGCCCTGGAGGAAGGCGCGGTAGGAGGGTTCCGCACGCTGCGCCAAGAAGTCCCCGGTGGCGGGCCCGAACATAGTCGTGTAGTGGACGTGCGCCATCTCCAGCAGGACGACGGGCAGCACGTGGCGCTCGAAATCGAGCTGCGCGCAGGTCCTTACCCTCTGGGTGACGTGCTCGCCCACAGCGGCTCTGAGCCGGTCCACGGCCTGTTCGGTGAGAAAGCGGCCGCGGTGCTCGAGCCGAGCCGGGTCGCGTTCCTTGCCGTTGTACGGGCGGGCGTAGGTGAAGACTCCGGTGGGACTGAACGCGATGATCGAGGCCGGCTCGACGCCGCTGGGGCGGTAGACGAGTCCGCCCTCGGGACCGGTCTCGAACCGGCCGCCGCGGCCTTCCGTCAAGTACAGGATTTCATCGATCGCGGTCAGGCCCATGCCCGCACAAGCCACCACGGTTCCCGGTCCTGAGATCTCCTCGGGAAGGGCTGTGTCCAGTGGGTACGCGTAAGGGACGTAATGGGCGCCCGAAGTGCGGGCGAAGTTGGCCATGACCGTCGAGCGTTCGCACCGGGCAGGATCGCTCCGCGAGTGGCCGGTGAGCAACAGCACCTCGTCGCAGGGATACTCCTCACCGTCCGAGGTGCGCACGTACAGCCGCGAGGCGTCCTCCCGGACGTCCACCACCTCGGCCCGGTGCAGGTGAACCTGCGTGTGCTGACGTCCGCGCAGGTCCGCAACATAGCCGGAGAACACGTCCTGCAGTGCCCGGCCGTGCACATAGCGTTTGGGCCAGTCCGTCGGGCCGAGGTCGAGATCCGGGTCACCGGTTTCTGCGAAGAGCGCCCGGCACCAGTCGTAGAGCGTGGGACGCAGCCGGGCCGGCCGTAGCGGCCCGGCGTCCGTGACGCTCTCGTCGGCGGCGAAGCCGATCTGCGCCGTGATCCGGTTGAGGTAGCTGGTGGTCGGCTGAGACCAGCTGTGCACCACACCGGCGCCGAACTCGCCGGAGCACTCGAAGACGCGGACTTCCAGCGGAGCGCCGTCGATGTGCGAGGCCTCGGCGGACAGCCGCTCCATCACGTAGGTCGCGCTGGGTCCTCCGCCGACCAGTACCAACCGGTAGGGGAGGGCCTCCGGTGCGATCGGCTCCTGACCGTGGGCCGGTCCGCTCCGCCCCTTGTCCGCATGCTCTGGTGAGGGCATGTCCAATGTCCACCTCTTTGTCGCCTGCCCGACCACCGTCTCCGATGCTCGGGCCGATGGAACCGAGCCGCCCCCGACCGGCCCGGTGAAGCGCCTCAGCTCGGCACACCCTTGCCGGCGTCGATGATCGTGGCGGTGATCGCGGAGGCGGCGCCGACGCAGATGCGGGACATCCGCTCCTTGTGGTCGCGGTACTTGCGCTCCCAGGCTTCCGGATCGCGCTGGTAGATGCTGTTGTTGTAGCGCCTGAGGAAGTCCTCGACGAGGTTTTCCAGCCGCTTCGGGTCGAGGTCGGCGAGCCGCAGTGTCGAGCGCGCGGTGTCGATGTGCAGAGCGCCCTCGTAGGTGATCGTGCCATTGCTGACGGACCGTTCGAAAAGCTCGGAGCCTGGAATGGCCTGAGCGAGGAAGACATTGATGGAGTGGAACGGCAACCGCTCGACGTAGGCGAAGCCGTCCTTGATTTGCTCCTCGGTCTCACCGGGCATTCCGACGACGAGCGTGCCGTGCATCAGCACGCCCAGACCATCGAGATAGGTCATCAGGTCCGGGACTCGGGTCAGGTCGACGGGCTTGCGGTGATGTTCCTTCAGCGTTTCCGCGCTCCCGCTGTCCAGCGACAGGGTGATCTGGTAGAGCCCGGACTCCACCATCCGGTCGACCATCGGCGGGCTGAGCGTGTTGACCATGATCCCGTTGGGTGTGCACCAGGGGAGTCCGAGCGGCGTCATGCGCTCGAACAGGTCTATGGCCCGTCTACGGTCGAAGGTCAGATTGTCGTCCGCGAACTGGACCTCGTCCGCGCCGTAGGCGTCCTTGTAGTACTCGATCTCGGCGACGACGTTGTCGACCGAGCGTGCGACGTACTGCTTCGAGAAGTTGGTGCTCGCGCAGAACGTGCAGCCCACTGGGCAGCCGCGGGAGGTGTACACCTGCATGACCCGCTTGCCACGGGGGTATGGCGAGAACGGGACGTTGTGCTCGAAGTACCGTTCCATCGGGACCTTGTGGTAGGCCGGGAACGGCAGCGCATCCAGGTCGGTGACGCGGGCCAGCTGGGCGTTGGCGAACAACCGGCCGTCGTACCAGCCGGCCAGGCCGTCCGCGTGGATGTCCAGCTTGCCTTCGCCGAGGTTTCTGAGGAACGCCCCGAGCCGGATCTCGCCCTCTCCCCGGAGCACGAAGTCGATGAAGGGCACCCCGTCGACCACCGCGTCCTGAAGGAAGCGCCTCGCGTAGATGCTGGCATGCAGGCCCCCGGCGATGACGGTGGTCTCCGGCCTGACCTCCTTGACGATCTGCGCGTACCGGTAGAGGTTCCACAGGTCGGAGGAGTAGATCATGGTGAAGCCGACCACATCGAAGTCGTTGTCGGCGAGGTACGCCCGGAAACGGTCCTCGGACATTCCGAGGTTGCAGACGCCATCGGAGACCGGGACCTCCTCGTCGATCCCCTCGACGATGCAGTCGAGGATGGCGACGTCGATCCCCTCCTGCTCAAGCGCGCTGGCGATGTAGCAGAGCCCCAGGGGAGGGACGACCCGCTTGACCGCCCCCTCGTAGACGCACATCGGCGGCATCACCAGCAGCGTGCGCGGAATGCGTCCCAGCGGCGTGCCGAAGTCCATCAGTTCGGACTTCGGGCGCGGCCTGCGCGTCCGGGCGGTCTCATCCTTCTCGGCCAGGTACAGCCGCAGTGCGCTGTCCTGCGGCAGATTGTCGTTCAGCTTGTTCTGCCGCACCCGTAGGTCCTGGGGCCCCGTCGATTCGCTCATGTGCCGCACCCTTGCTCTGCTGTGCCGGATCTCCTGGCTCGGTGGGACGTCAAGAAGCAGTCCAGTGTCGTGAGAAAGGCGTCGATGTCCCGGTCATCCATCTGACCCATCGTGGAGACCCGGAAATAGCCCTGGGCGAGTTCCTCCTGGCCCGCGTAGACGACGAACCCTTCCTCCTTGAACGCGTCGTGCAACTGCCGGTACGACGCCCCTTCGGGCAGCCGTACCGCGGTCAGGCTCACTGCCCGCTCCTCGGCGGGCAGCAGAAGTTGCAGCCCCGCGGCCTCCATCCCCCGGCGGAGCCGCTCGGCAAGCGCGAGGTAGCGCTTGCTCCGTGCGGCCACGCCTTCCTCGAGGGCGAGCGCGAGCGCGGCGTCGAACGCGTAGAAGGCCGGGACACCAGGTGTGAAGGCCGGCGCTCCGGCCTGGTCCTGGGCCCGGAAGTGGCGGCCGAGGTCCAACGAGTAGGACCGGCGGAGGCCGCCCTCCAGGGCGGCGAAGGCTTCTCTCCGGGCGCAGACGAATGCGAGTCCGGGCATTCCCTCCAGGCTCTTGTTCGCCGATCCGGCGACCCAGTCGAGGCCGTCCGCGGCGATGTCGAGCCTCTCAGACCCGACACTGCTGACGGCGTCGACGATCACCTGTCGCCGGTGGCGGTGGGCCACGCGGGTCACAGCCGCCACGTCGTTGAGCATCCCCGTGCTGGTCTCGTGGTGGACGACGGTCACATGGCTGACGGACCGATCCGCCGCGAGCGCACGCTCGAGGTGGTCCAGGTCCACCCGCTTGCCCCATCCGAAATCGAGCGGCGTGACACGGATACCGTGCACCTCGGCGATGTCGCGCATGCGGCGGCCGTAATGCCCGTTGTCGATGGCAAGCACGGCCGCGTCGGCGGGCGGTGCGGACCCGATGACGGCCTCGACGGCCGAGGTGCCGGACCCGGTCAGCACGACGGACGTGAAGTCGTCGGTTCCGCCACAGACGCGCGTGACCCTGGACCGGACCCGGTTCATCAGCGTGGCGAACTCCGGTTCCCGGTGGCACAGGTCCGGGCCGGTCAGCGCGGAGCGTACCCGCTCGTCGATGAGCACCGGACCGGGGTTCATCAGGACGACGCGCCGCGCCGCCGAGCGGTCGGGCGGCGGCGTCGGCGTCATGAGGACACCGCCGCACGGAATCGGGCGGCTGCTTCGGGCGGGGCCAGAGCGGGCCGGCCGAGCGCGGGTTCCGACCCTGGCCGGATGCGGACGCGGATGAGGTGGGGCCCGTCCACCGACAGGGCGCGGGCCACGGCGGCGCGCAGGAACGCTCCGGAGGCCACGTCCGCAGTCGTGCGGTACCCGCACGCCGCCGCCACGGCACAGAAGTTCACCCCGGTGGAGATGGTGGGCTGGACACCAGTCGACTCATACGCCTCGTTGTCCAGGATCACGTGCAGCAGGTTCGCGGGGGCCCGGCTGCCGATGGTGGCCATGGCCTCCAGGCGCATCAGGGCCGCTCCATCGCCGTCCAGGACCACGACCGGGCGGTCGGGGACGTTGATGGCGACGCCGAGGCCGATGCTGGAGGCGCAGCCCATCGAGCCGACCACGTAAAGGTTGCCGGGCCGGTCCCAGTCGCGTTCCAGCTCGCGGGCCGTCTTTCCGGTCGTCGCGACGAGGAGGGCGCCGCTGCCGGCTGCCCGCACACCCTCGGCGATGGCCTCTTCTCGGAGCATCCGGGCGGAGTGGGCGAGCGGAGGTTCCGGCCGGTCGTACGGCGCGAGCGCGCCCTTGGGGAGGACCAGGGCGTAGGGCAGGCCGGTCGTGTCCATGTGTGCGGTGGCCTGTGCCAGGGCGGGGCCGAGGTCGGAGAGGTGCCGCGGGAACCTCTCATGGTGGATCTCCATGGCGGTGAGCAAATCGGGGGTGATGCGTCCCATGAGGTGGTGCTGGGGTTCGTCCTGCCGGCCCGGCTCCCCGCGCCAGGTCACCAGGAGCAGCACCGGCAGCCGCAGGGTGTGGCACAGCGAGGTCAGCGGATTGACGGCGTTGCCCAGTCCGGAGTTCTGCAGGATGACGACCGGTCGGCGGCCGGCGAGCTGTGCTCCGGCGGAGACAGCCACGGCCTCGCCCTCGTTGGCCGCCGCCAGGTAGGACCTGGGGTACTTGTCCTGCAGGACGCTGATCAGCGGACCGAGATAGGAACAGGGCACCCCTGCAAAGGGGCCGAAGCCAGCCGCGATGAGCGTGTCGGTGACGGCGACTGCATCCAGCGCGCCACCGGGAGCGGTGGTCACCGCTCCTGGCCGGCGAGGAGTAGGTCTGTCCTCCGGGCGTCGGCCTCGGTACGGAACTCCGCCCATCCGGAGGCGGTCTCCACCGCATGGACGGCCCAGCCTTCCGCGATCAGGTCGTTGAGGAGGTGTTCTAGCCCGATGGGCTCTCCGCCGGACCTGCGTCGCGCCACGGCCTTGTTGTGCAGCGCCGCGAAGGCCGCAGGGGAGAGGAGGGCGAGGCCTGCGAACACCCCGTCCACCCGGTCGGAGCCGAATGCGGTGACCAGATTGCGGCGCGTGCCGCGCAGCCTCCGCCCTCGGACGGCTGTTTCGGAGAGCGTCACGGTACGGAGCGGACCCAGGACCCGGGCGTCCACGTCGGAGACGTCGACCAGCACGGTGATGTCATGCTCGTCGGCCATCAGGCGTGAGACCGGCTCGGCGTCGAAGAGCACATCGGGGCGGGCCAGCAGGGTGTAGCCGTCGAAGTCGATCGACGCGCGCGTCACGACGTCTCCGAAGTCCGGCTGCGGGCCCTCGGGATCCTGCATGGCGGTGACACCGGCTAGGCGCACGTCAACGGTCCGCTGGCCGACCACCGCAGTGATGTCGTCGATTCCAGCTCGCCGCAGCGCGCCGACTTGGTGTTCCACGGCCCCGCCGGCAGCCCTGAGCGGCAGGTCTCGGTCGGCTTGCAGCACGGCCCTTAGGCGCTTTCCGGCGCGGGTGAGGAAACGCTGCTCCGCCTGCTCCAGGGCTGCCATGCCCTGCAGGTCGAAGACAGTTGCCAGCGGTGCGATCCGCTCCTCCACGGCGGTGGTCCGGCCGTCGCGGAGGATGGTGGCAAAGGTTTCAGTTACCGCGGAGATCATGGCGCGCAGACCGTGGTTGGCGTAGATCACCATCTTGGCTCCCGCAGCGGCCAACTCCTGCGCGGTCACTGTGTGATAGGTCGTGGGTACCACGACGACGGGGTGCGGGAGGCGCCAGTTGCGGAGGAAGTCCAGCACCGGATCGGGTGAGTCGCCCTTCGCATGGATGAGGACGGCGTCCGCGCCGGCTTCCGCGTACGCCTCGGCCCGGCGCATGGCCTCGTCGAGTCCCCATCCGGCGATCAGGGCTTCGACTCTGGCGATCACCACGAGGTCGGAGCCGCGCTGGGCGCTCTTCGCCGCGGCGATCTTGCCCACGAACTCGCCGAGCGTAGCCAGGTCCTGACGGCCCGGGATGAAGCTGTTCATCTTCGGGAACCGTTTGTCCTCGATGGCGACCGCTGCGACGCCGGCAGCCTCGTAGCGACGGGTCATGTGCATCACGTTGCTGGCGTTGCCGTAGCCGGCATCGCAGTCGGCGATCACCGGTATGGCCACGGCCTCGACCATCGAGCGTGCGACATCAAGGAACTCGCTCATCGTCAGGAGGTCCGCGTCGGGGAGGCCGCGCGAGGCGGAAACCTCGAGGCCGCTCGACCAGACACCGTCGAAGCCCGCCCGTTCGGCGAGGCGGGCTCCGAGGGGGTTGTGGGCGCCGACGATCCGGACAGGTCCGGGTCGTTCGAACAACTCCCTCAGTCGTGCTGCTCCCTGAGATCCATGCAGTTGGCCTCTGGCCCCGGAAAGAGCGGTCTGAGAAGGGGAAGCGACGACGGGAACATCGGTGGATCGAACGAAGATGTTGTTGGCAGGCATCGCTAAGAGAACCCCCGCGATCTCAAACGTTCAGCAATTTATCCGTGCTCCCGGGACGGACACTTCGCCCGGGTCTGCTCCTACATCTCCACCGTGTCCGATCTCAGAAGCCAGTGGATGATTCCCGGTCTTCTGAAGAGTAGGCATCTGTCATATCCACCGGTAGGGCACCGCCTGGCTGATCGAATATATTGAGACGTCTCTTGGGTCGCAGTCAGAGTTCGATCGCCCGTGGATGGATGTCAAACTCTGACCAAATCTAAAACGATGTGGCCGAGGAGCGACCAGGTGACATCCTTCTGTGATCTTTGATTGCTGATGATGCGTGTGTGGGTCGGTCTCGCTTTGGCTGGAAATGGCACGCCGGTGCCGGCAAAGCGCGCCCGTCGTCGAGCACACCATCGCACGGCTGTACGGCCGTCGCCGCCTGCGTATCCGGTGGGAACGAGGCGACGACAGCCGCGAGCTTGTCAGGACGTCTGAAGTGCTGGAATTTCAGATGCCGTCCGGGCGCCGGAGGGTTCGAACGCGTAGGAAGGGAACCGCTCTTGGAAGTCTAACAATTTGGCGAGTTGCCAACCCCAATCGCGCACACGGCTGCTAGTCGAGTCATGGACGGATCGGAGTGTGGCAGCAGGAATCCGGCCCGGAGTGAGCTGATCGCAGAACCGCAGGAAGTACGACAACGTCGGGCCCAGTGAGAGATCGAGGGCCACCTGCTCAACGACGCCCCAATCCACGTTGCCGGCAGCCACCTCTGGGATCGTATAGGCGAATGGCCGCAACGAGCACCCGTCGTGAAGCGCCACTTCGTTGTAGTATCTGCTGAGATTCAGCCAGACGTGATCGGCCGGTGAGAGCGTCTCGCCGACCCCGAGCGAGCTCGGTACTGCGCGGTCGAAGAGCATCGACGGATCGGCATCCGACGCGACGTTGTGGTGAACGTCAATCGCGATGACAGCGACGGCCCGACCCGAGATGAATCGGAGGGGGTGAGCGTTGTAGGTCTTTGCCACCTGCGCGACGACGGGGTCCGTCAGCTCGACAGTCCTCACAAAGGGGGCAAGTTCGTAATGACGTAGCTCGATGTCCGCCACATCTCGCAGGTCACGGTCTCTCATAACGCCATGAGCCGTATCGAAGAAGGCGTGGCGAAACCCGAGGGCGTACATGATCGACTTGACGGTTTCGATCTGGTCACGTCGCACGAGCACGTCGGTGTCACCGACAAATCCGAGCGAGTGACCGGGGAAATGCCGTGGGATCAGCTCGCCTCCCTTGAAGGTGAGCGTCCGCACTTGGGCGGCCACCAAGGCTTCGAGTACCTGGAGCAGAGCCGTGAGCTGGCAATGCCACACGGCGTCATAGGCCGTCTGCCGAGCATCGATGCTCCCCGACTCCAGCGCGAGAATGGAGTCGATGTTCCTCGACCTCAGATACGACCGAACTTGGTCACTGGCCGGGGCGTCGGCCAGATCGAGCCCCGGCGCCTTTGAGCGATCGGCGCACCACCGCAGCAGGCGGATCGCTGCCTCAGCGTTCGACATTCGCCTATCGCTTGGCAGATCCGTTCCCCCTCAGTGAAATTTGAGCGGAGACGTCCCCGGCCCGGTCACCGAGCTCTGACAGGAAATCGGTGACCATCGACTTGGAGCCCCTGACCGAAACGACGACCGAAGCCGCCGACTCGACGATGGTGCCCTCTGTGTTCGACACAAATTCGGAGGCTGTGGCAGGGTCTCTGAGTGCCAGGACGACGGAGACCGGTGCATCAGATCGAATTTCCGCTTTATTGTTCACTGCAGACCTCTCCTCGTACTCAAGCTGTACCATGGGAAACCCTTGACACAGACAAAAGCTAGCGCGCGCGATGCGCCACGCTTGCACTCTGTCCGCGTCGCCACGGGATCCTGTCATCGACATGCGGTCCTCGCGCCATCTGCCACTGCAGCTGACAGGCGTATGCAGCAGGCTTGGAGTTTCCAGCCAATGGCTTATCGGCAACTCATCGCGACAGACCGTTGGTAGACAGTCCACATCAGCGATTCATGACGCGCAACGCGACGCGCCTGAACCTTCTCAGTCCTGGGTGCCAAGTAACTCGATGGGTTGAACGGGCGGAGACTGTTCGGCCGACTCGGTTGGCGCTGCGTCGGCCTCGCGTGGCCAGCAGCAGGCCCGCGCATCCCGGGCGCGCTGAATCCATTGCGGGGTGAACGGGGGCGGGCAGGAGGCCGCTGGGCGTGTTCACGGGCGACAGTCCCTTCGTTGACCCTGCAGTTTCGGTGACATGAGCTCGGCGACATGAGTGAGATGGTCTGGCCATGCCAAGGCTCGTAGTTCCCCGCGGAGGGAGACCACCGGCAGTTGTCCGCGTACACGTGAACGTGGCTCTGGCAAGATTTTCGTAGCCGGAGATCATCTCGGTGACACGGTCGGCCGGTCCGCACAGCGCCGGCGGAGGTGCGCGATCAGAACGACGCGGTGGCGGAGAAGTGGAACGCCAGCGCGGCCGGCCATCAGGCGTTTTTGCAGCTTGACATCGGTGATGCGGCCTTCGTTGACCCCGGAGCTGTAGAGGGTGGTGACGCCCTGGGCGACGGCATGCCGGTCTTCGCGCAGGGCTCCGGCGAGGCCGGCGAGAGGGGCCAGTCCGCTGTGCGCGAGGTCATCGAGCCAGCCCGGGAGGGGTGTGGCGTCGCGGTTGTCGAGCATGTTGGCGAACCGACGGACCAGATCCTGTGTGAGCCTTAGTTCAGGGCAGTGGTCGAGGAGCCGGGGCAGGCGGTCGTTGATGTGCAGGCTGCGGCGGGCCGGATGGGTGGTGATCCAGCGGGCGGCTTCGCGTGGGGAAGGCGGTCGCTCGCGAGGCGCGTCCAGGGGCAGGGCCCGTCGTAGGGGTGCGACGGCCATTTTGACGCGCTGGTAGTGGCCGAGGTATCCCTTGGCCTGGAGTTCCTCGTGCAGGATCTTCGCGCTGTGCTGTCCCTCGTCCCAGCGTTGTTGCAGGTAGTCGAGGTAGGGATCCAGGGTGGAGGGCTTGCGGGGCGGGCGGCGCATCACTTCCTGCCAGGTGCAGGCCCGGGCGTACTTGCTCACGGTGCGGCGGTCCAGGCCGAGTTCCCGGGCCACGGAGCTGTGGCTCCGGCCGGTGCGGGTCAAGGCGTGTACGGCCTCGAACAGCCTTCGGGCATGGCGCCCAGCCCGGGTGTCCGCCGCAGCGTTATCGGCGGTCTCCTCGATCGGTGCGGCATCGGTTTCGCTGACCGGGGGCAGTGCTGCCGGCAGGCAGCCGCGGTGGGCGGAGGCAACGTCCTGGACACGGCGGGAGAGCCCCTGCCAGAGGTGGAAACGGTCGCTGACCTGCACTGCATCGGGGGCGCCGGCGGTAATGCCCTGCCGGTAGGTGAGGGATCCGTCGCGGCACGCGACCTCGACGCCTGGGTGCTCGCGGAGCCACTGGGCGAGCTGTTCCGCGTCGCGTCCCTTCCAGAGCGTGAGCGGGAGCCGGGTGGTTGCGTCGACCAGGAGGGTGCCGTAGGTGTCGCCGTAGAGCGCGAAGTCGTCAACCCCCAGCACCCGAGGTGTTTCCAGTGGCGGAAGCGGCACCCGCATCAGCTGGGACAGAACGGTGCACCGCGAGAGCGCGACGTTCAGGATCCGCAGCATCCGGGCACCGCCGCGGCCGGCCAGCACCACACCGACGGCCTCTATCAGGCGCTGCAACTGTGGTGTGCGCCGCTGGTAACGCACGGTCAGCCCCGGCACTTGCTCGGCGAAGGTCACTTTTGGGCAATCGGGGTTTTCGCAGTACAGGCGGCGTACGGACAAGTCGATGCGCAGAGGACGGCCTCCGAGAATGACGTCGGCGAGGCGCCGTACATAGCGGCTGTGGCACCACGCGCTGGTCTTGTCGCACCCGGTACATCCCGCTGGAACACCGGACCTCGTGCGGGCGCGGACCGCCACGACAGCATCGGAGACATCGGCCCCGACCACCAGCACATTGGCCAACTGTGGTAACAGACTTGCCAGTTCAATAGAGCACAGCCACAGGCTGCCCACTGTGCGGACCGGCCGACCGTGTCACCGAGATGATCTCCGGCTACGAAAATCTTGCCAGAGCCACGTTCACTTGTACGCGGACAGAAAGAGACGCCGACACGGGAACGCCGAATCCAACATCGCGATCGCACCCTAGCCTATTGGTTTACCCTCCGGCCGTGGTCGCCACACCGGAGATCACACACGGTTGCCAACAAGGGCTTCGCGGCCGAGAACTGGCGACAGTTGATTACGCGAGCCCACCAGTATCACACCCGGGGTGCGGGCGCCGGCCCCGGGAGTTCTGTTCCTCCTGGTGCCGCGGCCGCGTCAAGCTCCTACGCAACAGGGGCCTGCCGCCCGGCAGCCCGGACGTGTTGCTCCCTCGGCCACGCCAGCGCCTGGACCTGCCTGACGACATTGTGAGTCTCACAGCCCGTTTCCCCAGGTAGACGGGGTGAGCTGTGAGGGTATGAGGTGATCGGGCACCTCGCGCTCCCGGCCGGTGTCGACCGCCGGCCCGCGGTGCTGCTCGGACCAGAGGGTATGGGGCTCAGCGACGTCGAGCGCCGCCGGGCCGATGCTCTCGCCGAGCTGGGATATGTAGCGCTGGCCTTCGACCTTCACGGCGGGCGCTATTTGGGGTGACCGCGAGGAGATGCTGGCCCGTTGCATGCCACTGCTCGCTGATCCCGACCGGATGCGGGGGATCGGCCATGCGGCGCTCGATGTGTTGCGCACGGAGCCCCGGACCGACCCCGACCGGATCGCCGCCATCGGCTACGGCACCGGGGGCGCCATCGCGCTGGAACTCGGGCGAGGCGGCGTCAACCTGCGCGCGATCGGGACAGTCAACGCAACTACCACGGGCCGACCGGGCGAGGCAGCGCGCATCCGCTGCCCGGTGTGGGCCGGGGTCGGATCGGAAGACTCGATCATGCCGCCCGCGCAACGAAACGCGTTCACCGCTGAGATGCAGGCCGCGGGCGTCGACTGGCGCCTCGCGGTCTATGGCGGCGCCTTGCACGCCTTCCACCACCCACCGGTCGACCACACCGTGGTCCCCGGCGGTCGGCTACCACCCACGGCACGCGCAGCGAGCCTGGCGCGACGTCGTCGACCTGCTCGCCGAGTGCCTGCCCATAACGGAGTGATCCGGTCGGCCACCGCGATTCCGGACCGCAAACCAAGCCGGTCAACCGCCACCACTTATCAAGCTAGGCCACCCACCGCCGGGTGCTTACCGGTCACCACGGCAGGTTTCTGGCGCATTCCGGTCCTGCCCCCTGCCCAGGTCATCGCCATCACCCCCAACACGCCAGGGCGGCGGCGTTAATCGCCAGGTGCACAGTGCTGTCAGCAACGATGACCAGGGCGTTCGCCAGGCCGGACGACACAGCCACGGGCGAGCCCTGGTTCTTCTGCACGTCGGCCCAAGCGACCCGCCGCGAGGCAGGCGCCAGCAGGTTCCGCGCACAGACCAGGTACTTCACGGCCCGATAGCGGTCCAGGGCAACGTGCGTCGCCACGATCACCGCACGTGCGAGCGGGGAGTGCGTGATCAGCAGGAACGGCAGCCCATACGTGGTCCCATGCACGATCACGGGCCACCACCGCTTGACCTTCTCCGTCGCCATCCAGTCCGACTGGATGAGGTAGTCGCCGGCCAGATGCGCCAGCAGGCTCTCGAAGAACAACATCAGGTGGCCACCGCCTCGGTCCGCGACACCTGTCGCTCACCCAACGACCGCGGACACACGCCCCTGAGCTGCACGGTCATCGTGCTTCCCGGGCTCGGACTCCGAGCAACCCCGAGAGAAAGGCATTGGTGCAGGCACGCCTTGCGGCCGTCGGCGGTGCCGTGGGTGGTCTTCTCCTTGGTGGCCGGGGGCGGGCTGGGACGAGCGCCGGGCGAGGGGATCCGGCGGGTCCGGGACCAACGACCAGTCCGGGAACAACAACCTGTCGGCGAACAGCAACCGGTCCGGCAACAGGGACCGGGACGGGAACAGCAACCGGTCCGGCAACAGGGGCAATAGGAACTGCCAGAAGATCAAGACGCGCACCTGCAGGATCATCCGCTACCCGAACGGAACGAGGTACACGGACTGCTCCTATCAGACAGTGACGAGGTGTAGGCGGTAAAGAGCGGTCAGAGACCGGCGATCCGGGCGCGCAGGTTGTCCGCGAACGCCTTACCCGGATCCTTCGGCATGGATCCGATCTCAGCCCGGTTGCCCGAGGTGAATACGGTGAGCGTGCCCAGCAGCGGGCCGGCGTTCCACTGCACAGAGTTGATCTTTTTGTACGGGAAGTCCTCCACCTTCTGAAACAAGAACCCGTGCTTGAAGAACAACAGTCGCTTATCCGTCAGGACGGCCAGGCCCTGGCCACCGCCGTACTTCCCGGCGGCCAGCATCTCCACGGTCTCGTCCTCCCACAGCGCCTCGGGGAGTTTGCGGATCTCCCGCTTGGCGCCGAGCGCACTTGGCAGACGGGCAGTCGCTGCGTCGATGTCGGGTCGTACGTCCAGGGGCTTCATGGGGTGCCTCTCGTCGGGACAGCACGTCAGCTCGGTGCGGGCCACATACTCCCATCAGCGTTCGTCGGACGCAGGGGGTCAGTGGAATTGGGCGAGAGACTGCCGGGACCGGTTCGAGGTACGAAATGACAGCGACCAGGGGCCGGTGTTCTGCTGAAATCCTTGCCGAACCCGACCCACATGCCAGTGTTGCCCTGGTCTGGCTGCGCGCCGTAGGTCCCAAAGGTGGTCCAGCCCAACATGGGCTGGTGAGCCCCTCTTGGAACTGGTGCGAGAGGTGCGACCAGTGTGAGCATTGCGACACGTCGCACTCGGAGAACGCGAGAGCCCCCGCCGGAGCTTGGGTTCTACTGATCGTCGTCGCAACACCCGAGACACGGAAATGCGATGACCAACGGCGGTGCCTGGCGAGGGCGACCACGGATCGAAGTGTTCGCCGCCCCGGTCCGCGCCGCGCACGCCGCCCAGGTGCGGCTCCCGCTCGGTCACAGCAGCTGGGGTCGGTCGTACTGCAACGCGGTGTTCGGCATCAGCCGCGCGCAGACGTACTGGCTGCTGGATGTCGCTCGCTCCCAATGGAGATCGCTCGCAGAGTGGGCCCCGGACGACGCCACCGCCGACTACCTGCACCAGGTCTTCGAGCCGACGTCCCAGGCCATCGACAGCCTGGAGAAGGCGCTCGCAGCGCTCGGCCTTCTCGACCAAGCGCTCGCCATGGACCTGCGGCGCCCACAGGACTACTTCCAGCGGCTCTGCAGCATCGCGTTCCGCGCTTCCGACATCGCCGCCGCAGGAGAACAAGACAACAACCCGGGCCAGCAACTGGAGGACTCCCAATGACCCAGGCCCTTCCCGCCCCGCGCACAGCACAAGCGCTCAGGGCCCGCCAGCAGCGGACCGAGAACAGCCTCCGCCGGATCAAGGACGCAGTCGCCCACCTGGAGAAACCCGCCACGTGTGCCTCTGTCAACCCCCACCAACCTCAGCCACGCTGCCACAATGCGTCTCAGCAAGCCGCAGCCGCCCGATTGCCTGCAGGCCCCGTCGGTACATCGGAGGCCCCCCGGGGCCGAGGATGTGCCAACCCGTAGGCGCGAAGAGCCGCGCCGGGCTCCGCCCAGCCTTGTGCAAATGCTGCGCGGCACGGCCCTCATACCGCCCACCACCCGCCTGATACAGCGCGGTGGTCCCCGGCAGGGCGTAGCGGGGGGCAGCGAGCCCATGTCCGAGGTCCTTGCCGTTCGCGTGGCCAGCGGCGCCACGACGTTGGCCACGTCGGTGTTGGAGAGGAGGGCCAGGGCGACTTCGAGCATCAGCTCCCAGCTGGTGGGTGTGGGCGGCGACCTCATTGACGACGGCGCGCAGCGCTGCGAGCGCGGGATCCGCCGGCGGATCGGCGGGCGGCGAAGGCGGAGCGGTGCGAATGTCGCGGACGGCCTGGCAGCCCACCGCGCGCACGGTGGGCTCGAGCGCGGCCGGATCGGCAACTACAGGCTCTACCGGATCAGCCCGTACATTGCCTTTCACGGGACCGGGATCGAGCAACGGGAAGCGATTCACGGGACCGGGATCGAGCAACGGGAAGCGATCAAGACGTGCAACCCGCCGGACATCCCCGGCTTCGACAACACGTCCACTTCGTGGTGGGAGGCCCAGTGAACAACGACGACAAGCGAAAGCTCCTGGACGTTCTCCACCGCACGGCTGGCATGACCGCCAACCAGCGCCTGTTGGTCATGCTCTACGCGATGCACCCCACCGACCGCGCCGGTGCCGTCGTTGAGACCGGCGCCAACCTTGCCAAGCTCGTCGGCATGTCCCCGACCGTCTTTTCGCGCACCCGGCGCCAGGTCGTGGAGGCTGGATGGCTCGAGGAATCCGAGCGGCTGGCACACATCAGCTACTACCGGCTCAGCGCGAAGAGCACCGGCGAGGACGTTGTCGTCCCTCTGCGCCGCGCAACCTGAACGGTTCCGAGAATTGGAACTCATGTACGTGAGGTCAATGAGCACCGATCCCAGCATCGGTGCTCATTGACCTCACGTACATGAGCTTCCCGTCCTCCGGCACGGACGAAGCCAGCCAGGCCCTGGTCAGCCCTTCTCCGACGACATCGAGCGCTTTGCCTGATGAAGGTAGCCTCGTGGACCCTGGTCTTCGCCGAGGCAGGCAAAGCCAGGAAGGAAGATCTGGCCGCCGGGTCCCTGACAAGCTGCACCCCGGCCCAGACAGTGGACCGGCTGCGGCGCATCGTCGGCCTGCCCATCGCGGACAAGGACGTTGCCGCGCTCACCAAGCTGGCCAAGACCCGCAACGCACTGCAGCACTACGGGCTCACCGGCCGTGCCCGCGCCCTCGAAGCCCGCGCCGCCGAGGTCCTGGACTTCCTCGTCCGCTTCCTGGACGAGCAACTGCTGCCCGCGCTCACCGAGGACGACCGGTAACGGACAAAACAGGACATGCAGCACATTCGCATCAGACTCGGCCGCATCCAGCAATTCGTCGCTATGCCCTCGATCGCTACCTCAACGAGGACCCGCGAGACGGGCTACAAGGCGCGCCCAAGTCGTTGCGCTGTAGCCGATGCCCGGACTGCGCAACCGAGACGCTGGTCTACCGCGACGCCACCGCGGCCGCACCTCGCGTGTCGGTCAACCTGTGTTTCCGCTGCGCAGCGACCTTCGACGGACCGGACATCTGCCTACTCGCCGCATGCAGCGCCTGCGGGCCGAGCTGGAGCCGCACCGGCATCACACCGTGGCGCGCCTCCGTTGTGACCCGGTGCGACCAGGCATTCTTCTCGACTGGTACGGAAACCCTCTGCACTCGCTGCCGCCTGTCCGACCGGAGTGCAAAGGAGAACCGATGAAGCAGGCCGGCGGCCGCCCAGTGCACCCGAGTGCACCACAGGCTCTCAACGTTTGACCAGGCAGAAGGGATGCCCAGCAGGATCAGTGAGGACCCGCGCCCTGGCCTCATCATGAGGTCGTACTCCGACTTGCCCGCACCCAGCTCCAGCAGCTGGACCTCGGCCTCGTCAAGGTCGTCCCCGACGTTGAAGCAGATGTGAAGCTGCTGGGGAACGGTCCGGTCAGGCCAGCTCAGCTCGGTAGTTGTCGACCCCCTTGAAAGCCGATGAAAAGTCCGTCCTCACGGTTGAGACCAGCGAAGTCGGCGTCCGACTTCGGGTGAGGTTCGAGGCCGGTGGCCTGCTGAGGGAACGCCGCCAAAGCCAGCGGATCAGGGCAAGCGAGTCCAGCACCCACCCGCTCAGCGGGTCCACATATCCGAACGGAGGGCGTCCTTCGCTTGGACGGCGCCGAGCGACACCTCCGGTGTGGGCGCCAAGGCGTACAACACCTCCGCCGCGACCACCTACCCTTGCACGTCGGCGACGCCGGCCTCACCCCGCCCTCTGCACGCGGCCGGGCTCACCGACCTGACCGGGGCCACCTTCCGTTGAAGGCCGCGAGGAACGGCGCGGCCCCGCCCAGGAGACAGCACACGGGCGGGGCCAGGGGCCGCTCCGCCTGGGCGAAGGAAGAGGATCACCGCAGCCACAGCATGGCACTGGATTCGGCCAGGCAACAGGGCGTGACGGGTACGGGTACGTACCCGTACCCTGGAGTGGGAAGGAGCAAAGAACGATGTCTGATGCCAATGTCCGTATCCCCGAGGAAGCCAAGGACCGGCTGGCTGCCATAGCTGCCGCTGAAGGGCTGTCGCTGCGCGCTTACCTTGCACGTCTCGCTGAAACGCTGCTGACGCCGGCGGAGCGTGCCGAGCGGGCGGAGAAGGCCCTGGCTGCACTGAAGGAGTGGAACGGCTACGCCCCGACCGCTGCCCAGGAGCAGGACCTGGACAACGAGCTGGACCGGCGCCTGGCCCAGGTGATCGCCCGGTGAGCGACGTCATGCATATCGTCCTGGACGACACCGCGATGGCCGCAGCTGGCCAGGGCAACGTCCTTGCTTCCCGCCTGATCCACCGCGCCCATGCAGAAGCGGGCTGGTTCCTGTACGCACCAGCGTGCGCATTAGTAGAAGCCGATCGTGCCCGGCCCGGCACGGCCGAGCATCTGGCCTCCCTGCCCGGTATTACCGTCCTCGATCTGGATCTGGCTGCCGCCCTGGCCGTCGCGTGCCAGGAGACCTGGGCCGCCGCGCACAGCCAGTACACGGCCCAGCCCACCCCGGACCGTCCCGACGGCGCGATCATCGCCACCACCGCCCCCCACCGGTGGGCAGGCAAGCCGGTCCGCGTACTGGACCTCACGCCCTGAATGCAGCAGAACCACCTCGTGGCCCCGCACTCGGGCGGGGCCACAGATGCGTCACCGAGGAGTGCGCGTGTCGGGGTGATGATGGCGTGGCGACCGTACGACGAAGGGATGCACCCCGTGGCTCTGCCCCCACTGACCACCAAGGCACGTGCCGAGGCTGCGAAGAAGGCCGTCGCCGTCCGAAGGAGCGCGGTGAGCTCATGGCTCAGCTGAAGGCCGGCACTGTCTCGTTGAAGGGAACTGCTGGAGCGTGATGACGAAGTGGTCGGCCGGACGCGCGTCAGGCGCTTGCTGGAGTCCCTGCCCAGTATCGGCAAGGTCTGCGCCGAGCAGATCATGAAGGACCTCGGCTCTCCTATCGCCGCCGCGTCCAGGGTTTGGGTCACCGGCAGAGGGAGCGCCTGCTCGAGCTGTTCCCATCGATGGAGTGGTGACCCGGCACGTTCCGCGGGGCAGAGATCGTGATCCACGTGGGGAACGAGTGGACGAGCATGAGCGTCTGCTCAGTCGGCGGGAGACCCAGGACGCCACGTACAGCTGACCAGGCCACGGAGGCGGAAGGGCATCGGCTATGGCGCGCAAGCCGGTTCGGGCGGCCATCGGAGACGTCTGGGTCACCTGTCAGGTCTGCGGCGGCGATCTGTTCCGAGAGCGCCAAGTGCTGTTGAACACGGCCTGAGCACCCTGGTGGGCCATCCCGTCTCAGTGGTGCTGGCCCGCCGTCGGTGGGCCTCCCGGGTCAGCGAGCGCCCGGACGGCGCAGTCCGGCCTTCTCCGGAGGCTCCGCAGCTACCGGAGCGGCACGGCGAGACGTCATCCGACTGAGACGCGTGTGGGTTACCGGGTCTCGGCACCCGCTCACCGGGGCGATCACCGGCCGAAACCGCCAGCCGCAAGGACCACCGCCATCACCTGCTCGGGGAGTGCGGCCTCAGTTCCCCTGACGTCATGATCACACGGCAAGCCGGTCTCGGCCGCTTGGCGGAATACGTCTCCGCACGTCAGGGACGGCGCGCCGGCGAGCGATGGACGAGAACAACCAGTGCATGGTGCACTTCCCGGCTCAGCCGGATGCCGCCGACGGCTCGAATAGTCACCGTACGAGGCCCGGTTCCCGCCGAAGCGCACGCGACGGCTAGGGTGTTCACCCGATGGACCAGCGCCTTCACCACGCGTTCACCGTGGAGTTCGGTACTTGGCTGCGGCAAAGGGCTGTCGACACACCACCCGTCGTACGGCACACGGCCCGGCGCGTACGCACAGGAAGTATCAGCAGATTATGGGACTCACCAGCCAGGCCCTACTCCGACTGGCTCTCGCCGTCACGGCCGCGGCGTTCGTCGCAGGCGTGTGGTGCTGGCCGCGGCTGAGCCGGCGAAGCTGGGGAGCAGTCTTGGGCCGGCTCGGCGTCCTGCTGGGTACCCAGCTCGCCTGTCTGTCGCTGATCGCCCTGGCGGTCAACAACTACTTCGGTTTCTACGGTTCCTGGGACGATCTGCTGGGCACCAGCCAGGACACCGCTCCCGCCATCGCCGACAGCACCCAGGCCGTCAGCGACACCAATGCCGTGCGGGTCCTGAGCCGCGCACCGGTGAGCGCTCCCGCCGACACGACGGGATCGGGCGGAAGCCTGGAGACGGTGCAGATCAGCGGGGCCAAGTCCCACCTGGCCACACCGGCCTACGTGTATCTCCCACCGCAGTACACCGAACAGCGGTACGCCGGTGCCAAGTTCCCCGTCATCGTTGTGCTCACCGGTTACCCCGGCGCGACGGAGAACCTCATCACCCGGCTGAAGTACCCGGAATTGGCAGCGAAAACGATCGCCGCCAAGCAGATGCAGCCCGCGATCCTGGTCCTGATGCGACCGACTCTCGCTCCGCCGCGGGACACGGAGTGCATGGACGTCCCCGGCGGTCCGCAGGTGGAGACCTTCTTCACCCAGGACCTCCCCAAGGCCCTCGCCGGGGCCTACCGCATCGGCGACCACGCCACCTACCGCGGCGTCATCGGTGACTCCACCGGCGGCTACTGTGCGCTGAAGTTCGCCCTGCGCCATCCCCGCGTCTACTCGGCCGCGGTCTCGCTGTCCGGTTCCTACAAGCCGGAAGTGGACGTCACGACCGGCGAACTGTTCGGGGGGAGCGCGAAACTCCAACGGGAGAACGACCTCATCTGGCGACTGAGGCACCTCCCCGTGCCGCAGGTGTCGGTCCTGGTCACCAGTAGCCGCCACGGCGAGTCCAACTACCAGGCGACGCGAGAGTTCCTGGCCGCCGCCAGGCCGCCGCTGAGGACAGCGTCAATCATCCTGCCGTCCGGCGGACACAACTTCACTACCTGGAGTCGGGAACTGCCGCAGGCCCTGCCCTGGCTCGCCCAGCAGTTGCAGAACCCTGACACCGGCCTCCTCCTGGCGGATGCCGCCCAGGACTCGCCGACGGCGTAGCAGGCCGAGCAGGCACGCGCCCAGCGGGCTCCCCATTGCCGACGCCGGGTGCAGAGCCGCGTCCTGGCAGCGACCGACCGGCTCTGCCACACCGACGACGCGGTAACCGGCGCGCACCAACACTCTGTCGGTACCGCGATCCCAGGCGCGCCCAGCCCACCACCCGAGGGGCGGCCCTCCTTCGCATCCCTTACTGACCGCGGCAACGCCAAGCTGTTCGTGAAGCTGTACGCCCAGGACTTCCGCCATGTCCCAGGCATCGGCTGGTACCGCTGGGACACCACCCGCTGGCAGATCGACGAAGACGACACCGTCCTATGGGCGGCCGGCGACCTCGCAGAGAACATTGCCACCCAGGACCCGCTCGGCCGGTTCACTATGCAAGCCCTGAACCGCCACCGTCGGCGCGCCCTATCGACGGCCGGCATCAACGCCATGCTCACCCAGGCCAGATCCGCGCCCGGCATGTCCTCAATGCCACCCGCCTGGACGCCGACCCCTACGCCCTGTGCACCCCGGACGGCATCGTCGACCTGCGCACCGGCCTGGTGAAGATCCCCGACCCCAACAAGGACTTCCACTCCCGCTCCACCACCGTCGGCCCACAACCCCTGCCCACCCCACGCTGGAACGTCTTCCTCACCGACACCTTCGGCACCGACACCGAAGGCACAGAAATGATCGGCTACCTGCAGCTGCTGCTGGGCTACGCCGTAACCGGCGACGTCGGCGCCCAGGTCCTGCCCTTCCTCTTCGGCGCCGGCAAGAACGGCAAGTCCGTCCTCCTGGACGTCCTGATGAAGCTCCTGGGCGACTACGCCGACGCCGCCCCGCCTGGCTTCCTCATGGCGCGTCCCTACGAAGGCCACCCCACCGACCTCGCGGAGCTCCACGGCCGACGCGTCATCGTCTGTTCCGAGGTCAACCCCGGCGACAAGTTCGACGAGGCCCGCGTCAAACTCCTGACCGGCGGCGACCGCATCAAGGCCCGACGCATGCGACAGGACTTCTTCAGCTTCGACCCCACTCACAAGCTGCTGCTGGTCGGCAACCACCGGCCCGAAGTCGGCACCGGCGGCTTCGCCTTCTGGCGCCGCATGCGCCTCATCCCCTTTGCGAACACCGTCCCCGACCACCGCAAGATCGACAACCTCGCCGACATCCTCGTCACCGAGGAAGGCCCCGGCATCCTGGCCTGGCTGATCGACGGCGCCCGCCGTTACCTCGCCGGCGACCGCGACCTGACCGGACCCGAACGCGTCCGCATCGCCACCACCGCTTACGCCGAGACCGAAGACCACACCGGCCGCTTCTACGAAGAGTGCTGCACCCTCAGCCCCGAACTGCGCGCCGAGCAGGCCGGTCTCTACAGCGCCTACAAGACGTGGTGCCAAAATGAAGGAGCACCCGCCCTGTCCTCACGAGCGTTCGCCGCCCGCACACGGGAACTCGTGGGACTGGCCTCACCGAAACAGATGATGACGTCCAACCAGCGCAAGTACTACCCGGGCATCGGACTGCTCGCCGACCAGGAGAGGGAAGCCACCGCATGAGCTCCCTGATTACCGAGGACGAGATCAGCCACGAAACCGAACTAGTCTGGCTGGAGGACATCACCGACCTCGACTACGTACGCCAGAGCCTAGACCGGCTCCCCACACGCAAGGGCAAGCCGGCCTACCACCGCGACGGCCGCATGGTCGGCTACGCCCTCCTGGGCCCCACCGCCAAACCCTCCCGCGCCTCCGGCACCTTCCGCCGCCGCGTCTTCTGGCTCTTGCCCCACGATCGCGACAGCGCGCCCGAAGGCCTGTACGCCACCGGCGCCCCTGCGGAAGCCGTCGACCCTCGCACCCTCGAGCCGCAAATCAAGGGATACAAGACCGAACGCTCCGAAGGCGGACCTCCCTCCAGCGCCATGCAGGAACTCGGCATAACGCTGCCTCTTTGACCACGCTGCACAAGGGGTCCGCCCACCGCACGACCGAAAACGAGGGACGTCCCAGCACCTCGCCGTCCCACACAGCAAGGTCATAGCTCACAAGCGCATCGTCGCAGGCAGCAGCTCCGCCGACGCCAGCAGGCCCTGAGACCGGACCTCTACCAAAGTGATCCGTAAGAGAGCTCCTACTGATCTTTTCGTAAGTTCAGTGGGTGTGGTGGGTGGATGGTGAGTCCGGTGTGGGCGAGGAAGGACCATGGCAGTTGTGGGTTGTGGTTGATGC
>NZ_JBWKIR010000024.1:0-107037 GCF_056432605.1 Streptomyces sp. NPDC045022 | reverse complement strand
TCGTGGTGGGCGCGGGCCGTAGTGGAGTCCACGCTGACCAGGGACAAGTCCGTCTGTCCCCGGCGAGCGGCCTCGGCGATCATGCCTTCCAGAAGGGCGGAGAAGACTCCGGCGTCCCGCCAGACGCGAAAGCGCCCGTAGACCGTCGGCCACGGTCCGAACTCGCAGGGCATCTCGCGCCACTGGGCGCTGGACCGGAACCGCCAGATCACCCCCTCGAACTGCTCCCGCAGCCGCTCGGGGTACGGACCGTACTCGCCTAACGGCAGGTACGGCTCGATGAACTCCCACTGCTTGTCGGTGAGTTGCGTACGTGTCACACCCAGCGTCCTACCAGGTCCCACCCCCGCATGGGACCAGAACCCGAGAATGATCACGACCTCACACAGGCCCTAGCGGACGGGCCGGCCCGCCTCCCGCAGCGTCTGCTTCACCTCGCCGATCCGCAGGTCGCCGAAGTGGAAGACCGACGCGGCCAGCACCGCGTCCGCGCCCGCCTCGACGGCCGGCGGGAAGTCGGCCAGCTTGCCCGCGCCGCCCGAGGCGATCACCGGGACGGTGACGTGCTTGCGGACGGCGGCGATCATCTCCAGGTCGTAGCCGTCCTTCGTGCCGTCCGCGTCCATCGAGTTGAGCAGGATCTCTCCCGCGCCCAGCTCGGCGGCCCGGTGCGCCCACTCGACGGCGTCGATGCCGGTGCCGCGACGGCCGCCGTGGGTGGTGACCTCGAAGGAACCGGACTCGGTCCGCCGCGCGTCGACCGACAGGACCAGCACCTGCCGGCCGAAGCGCTCGGCGATCTCCCGGATCAGGTCCGGGCGGGCGATGGCCGCGGTGTTCACGCCCACCTTGTCGGCGCCCGCCCGCAGCAGCCTGTCCACGTCCTCGGCGGTGCGGACCCCGCCGCCGACCGTCAGCGGGATGAAGACCTGCTCGGCGGTGCGGCGCACGACGTCGTAGGTCGTCTCCCGGTTGCCCGAGGACGCGGTGATGTCCAGGAACGTCAGCTCGTCGGCCCCTTCGGCGTCGTACACCTTCGCCATCTCGACGGGGTCGCCCGCGTCGCGCAGGTTCTGGAAGTTGACGCCCTTGACGACCCGGCCGTTGTCCACGTCCAGGCAGGGGATGACTCGTACGGCCAAGGTCATGCGGATACTCCTCGGAACGCCTCCACCTCGACCTCGACAACCAGACTGGGGTCCACGAAACCGGAGACGATGATCATGGACGCGGCGGGCCGGACGGTGTCGAACAACTCCTTGTGAGCACGGCCGACCTCCTCCACGTCCCGGGCGTGCGTGAGGTACATGCGCGTCCGCACGACGTCGTCCCGGCCGAGTCCCACCTGCTCCAGCGCCGCCAGCGCGACGTTGAAGGAGTTGATCGCCTGCTCGTACGGGCCGCCCCCGGCGATCTGCCCGTCCACGATGGACGTGCAGCCCGAGACCAGCACCAGTCCGTTCGGCAGCTCCACCGCGCGGGAGTAGCCGAACTCGTCCTCCCAGGGCGCGCCAGTGGTCACGCGTCGTACGTCGCTCACCGGGCCACCGCCTCCAGAGCCTCTTCCAGGGTGAAGGCCTTCGCGTACAGCGCCTTCCCGACGATGGAGCCCTCGACACCGAGGGGCACCAGCTCGGCGATGGCGCGCAGGTCCTCCAGGGACGACACGCCGCCGGAGGCCACGACCGGGCGGTCGGTGACGGCGCACACGTTCTTCAGCAGCTCCAGGTTCGGGCCCTGGAGGGTGCCGTCCTTGGCGATGTCGGTGACGACGTAGCGGGCGCAGCCCTCCTTGTCGAGGCGGTCCAGCGTCTCGTAGAGGTCGCCGCCGTCTCGGGTCCAGCCGCGGCCGCGCAGGGTCGTGCCGCGCACGTCCAGGCCGACCGCGATCTTGTCGCCGTGCTCGGCGATGACCTTGGCGACCCACTCCGGGGTCTCCAGGGCGGCGGTGCCGAGGTTCACCCGGGTGCAGCCGGTGGCGAGGGCGGCGGCGAGGGTGTCGTCGTCGCGGATGCCGCCGGACAACTCCACCTTGATGTCCATGGCCTTGGCGACCTCGGCGATCAGGCTCCGGTTGTCACCCGTGCCGAACGCGGCGTCCAGGTCGACCAGGTGCAGCCACTCGGCACCGGAGCGCTGCCAGGCGAGGGCGGCCTCCAGCGGGGAGCCGTACGAGGTCTCGGTCCCGGACTCGCCGTGCACGAGGCGTACGGCCTGGCCGTCGCGGACGTCGACGGCGGGAAGGAGTTCGAGCTTGGCCATGGTCTACAGGGTTCCGATCCAGTTGGTGAGGAGCTGGGCGCCGGCGTCGCCGGACTTCTCGGGGTGGAACTGGGTGGCCCACAGGGCGCCGTTCTCCACGGCGGCCACGAAGGGCTTGCCGTGCGTCGACCAGGTGACCTTGGGAGCCTCGATCAACGGGTTGTGCGCCTCCAGGGTCCAGTCCTGGACCGCGTAGGAGTGCACGAAGTAGAAGCGGGCGTCCGGGTCCAGGCCCGCGAACAGCTGCGAGCCGGCCGGGGCGTCGACGGTGTTCCAGCCCATGTGGGGCACGACGTCGGCCTGGAGCGGCGCCACCGTGCCGGGCCACTCGTCCAGGCCCTCGGCCTCCACGCCGTGCTCGATGCCGCGCGCGAAGAGGATCTGCATGCCGACGCAGATGCCCATGACCGGGCGCCCGCCGGACAGCCGGCGGTCCACGACCCAGTCCCCGCGCGCGTCGCGCAGCCCCCGCATGCAGGCGGCGAAGGCGCCGACGCCCGGCACGAGCAGGCCGTCGGCGTTCATCGCCTTGCCGAAGTCGCGCGTGATCTCGACGTCGGCGCCCACGCGCGCCAGGGCGCGTTCGGCGGACCGGACGTTACCGAAACCGTAGTCGAAGACGACTACTCGCTTGGCAGCGCTCAATTCCACACCTCCAGCCGCATGACGCCCGCGACGAGGCACAGGGCCGCGCCGAACGAGACCAGCACGATCAGGCTCGTGGGCATCTTCTGCTTGACGAAGGAGATGATCCCGCCGGCCAGGAAGAGGCCGACGACGATCAGGAGGGTCGACAGACCGGTCATGGTTACAGCGCGCCCTTCGTCGAGGGGAGGATGCCGGCCGCGCGCGGGTCACGCTCGGACGCGTAACGAAGCGCCCGGGCCAGCGCCTTGAACTGGCACTCCACGATGTGGTGCGCGTTGCGCCCGTACGGCACGTGCACGTGCAGCGCGATCTGCGCCTGGGCGACGAAGGACTCCAGGATGTGCCGGGTCATCGTCGTGTCGTACTCGCCGATCATCGGCGCCATCTTCTCGGGCTCGGTGTGCACGAGGTAGGGGCGGCCGGACAGGTCGACCGTCACCTGTGCCAGCGACTCGTCCAGCGGGACCGTGCAGTTACCGAAGCGGTAGATGCCCACCTTGTCGCCGAGCGCCTGCTTGAAGGCGGCGCCCAGCGCGAGGGCGGTGTCCTCGATGGTGTGGTGGGAGTCGATGTGCAGGTCGCCGTCGGTCTTCACGGTCAGGTCGAACAGGCCGTGCCGGCCGAGCTGGTCGAGCATGTGGTCGTAGAAGCCGACGCCGGTGGCGATGTCGGTCTTCCCGGTGCCGTCGAGGTCTATCTCGACGAGGACCGAGGTCTCCTTGGTGGTGCGCTCGATTCTTCCGACGCGGCCGTCGCGAGTCATGCCTCAAGCTCCTTCTTCAGTTCCCGTACCGCGTCGAGGAACGCGTCGTTCTCTTCGGGGGTCCCGGCGGACACCCGCAGCCACCCCGGTACGCCGTTGTCCCGGACGAGCACGCCACGGTCGAGGATCTTCTGCCAGACCTCGTGGGCGTTCGCGAACCGGCCGAACTGCACGAAGTTCGCGTCGGACTCGGTGACGTCGTAGCCGATCGCACGCAGCTCGGCGACCAGCCGGTCCCGTTCGGCCTTCAGCTGCTCGACGTACCCCAGCAGCGTGTCGGTGTGTTCCAGCGCGGCCAGGGCGGTCGCCTGGGTGATCGCCGAGAGGTGGTACGGCAGCCGTACCAGCTGCACGGCGTCCACCACCGCGGGGTCGGCGGCGAGATAGCCCAGACGCAGTCCCGCCGCGCCGAACGCCTTCGACATCGTGCGGGAGACGACCAGGTGCGGGCGGCCCGCCAGCAGCGGCAGCAGCGAGTCGCCGTGGCTGAACTCGATGTAGGCCTCGTCCACGATCACCATCGACGGCTTGGCGGCCTGGGCCGCCTCGTACAGCGCGAGGACCGTCTGCGGCGGGACCGCGTTGCCGGTGGGGTTGTTGGGGGTGGTGATGAAGACGACGTCGGGCTTGTGCTCGGCGATGGTCCGCTCGGCGGCGGCCAGGTCGATCGTGAAGTCCTCGCCCCGCGGACCGGAGATCCAGCCCGTGCCCGTCCCGCGCGCGATGAGCGCGTGCATCGAGTACGACGGCTCGAAGCCGATCGCCGTGCGGCCCGGTCCGCCGAAGGTCTGCAGCAGCTGCTGGATGACCTCGTTGGAGCCGTTGGCCGCCCACACGTTCTCGGTGCCGAGCGGGTACTTGCCGGTCTTCGTCAGATACGCGGCCAGCTCGGTGCGCAGCTGGACGGCGTCCCGGTCGGGGTAGCGGTTCAGGCTGCGGGCGGCCTCCCGCACCCGCTCCCCGATCCGCTCGACCAGCGGCTCGGGCAGCGGGTAGGGGTTCTCGTTGGTGTTCAGCCGTACGGGCACGTCCAGCTGGGGCGCGCCGTAGGGGGACTTGCCGCGCAGCTCGTCGCGGATGGGGAGCTCGTCCCAGGGGGACGCAGAGGGGTTGCCGGTCACTTGTCCTCAGGAACCTTCCAGCCGAACCTCGCCTTGATCGCCGCGCCGTGCGCCGGCAGGTCCTCCGCCTCCGCCAGCGTCACCACGTGGTGCGCGACCTCGGCCAGCGCGTCCTTCGTGTAGTCGACGATGTGGATGCCACGCAGGAAGGACTGGACGGACAGGCCCGAGGAGTGGCAGGCGCAGCCGCCGGTGGGCAGGACGTGGTTGGACCCGGCCGCGTAGTCGCCGAGCGAGACGGGGGCCCAGGGGCCGATGAAGATCGCGCCCGCGTTGCGCACCCGGTCGGCCACGGCGGCCGCATCGGCCGTCTGGATCTCCAGGTGCTCGGCGCCGTAGGCGTCGACCACCCGCAGGCCCTCGTCGATGCCGTCGACCAGGACGACCGCGGACTGCCTGCCCGCGAGGGCCGGGCGGATCCGGTCCTCGATGTGCTTGGTGGCCGCGACCTGCGGCTCCAGCTCCTTCTCCACCGCGTCCGCCAGCTCGACGGAGTCGGTGACCAGCACCGCCGCCGCGAGCGGGTCGTGCTCGGCCTGGCTGATCAGGTCCGAGGCCACGTGCACCGGGTCGGCCGACTCGTCGGCGAGGATCGCGATCTCGGTCGGGCCGGCCTCGGCGTCGATGCCGATCTTGCCGGTGAAGTAGCGCTTGGCGGCGGCGACCCAGATGTTGCCCGGGCCGGTGACCATGTTCGCGGGTAGGCAGGACTCGGTGCCGTACGCGAACATCGCGACGGCCGTGGCGCCACCGGCCGCGTAGACCTCGTCGACGCCCAGCAGGGCGCACGCGGCGAGGATCGTCGGGTGCGGCAGCCCGCCGAAGTCCGCCTGGGGCGGCGAGGCGAGCGCGATCGACTCGACGCCGGCCTCCTGCGCGGGCACCACGTTCATCACCACGGAGGACGGGTAGACCGAGCGGCCGCCCGGCGCGTACAGACCGACGCGCTCGACCGGCACCCACTTCTCGGTCACGGAGCCACCCGGCACGACCTGGGTGGTGTGCGTCGTACGGCGCTGCTCGCGGTGGACCAGGCGGGCACGGCGGATGGACTCCTCCAGGGCGGCGCGCACCGCCGGGTCCAGGGCGTCGAGCGCGTCGGTCAGCGCCTGGGCCGGGACACGGACGGAATCCAGCCGTACTCCGTCGAACTTCTCGGCGAAGTCGATCAGCGCCGCGTCGCCCCGATGATGCACGGCTTCGCAGATCGGACGCACCTTCTCCAGGGCGGCCTGAACGTCGAAGTCGGCTCGGGGCAGCAGGTCGCGCAGGGCGGGGCCCTCGGGGAGGGCGTCGCCGCGCAGATCGATTCGGGAAATCACAGTCCCAATTCTCTCAGACCGGCGTCGGGAGCCGTTCGCGCGTATCAATGGCTGATACAGAACGTGGGCCAATGACTGGTACATAGGCTGGCCGGAACCTGGAAGATCACCTTCACGTCTTGTGTTCCGGGCGTCACGCACCGGGCATGAACGCCTGTACGACACAGGTGACTCACGAGTAGCCCGAACGGGCGAGGGAGAAGGCAGAGCGGTGACCGAGGGGGCCGGCATCCACGCCGGGGACCTGCCGGACGACCTGACCGCGGCCGAGGCGGGCATGTGGCAGGCCTTCCGCAACGGCAGCGTGTACGACCTGAGCAGCGGGGACGCCGCCGCCGACGATCCGCACGGCGGCCATCCCTGGGGGCCCGAGCGGACCGTGCGGGCGCGCATCGTCTGCTGGCTGCTGCTGGACGGCCCGCCCGCGCTCGCGGGCCGGGTGTCCGCACTGAAGCTCGTCGGCGTCCGGATCGCCGACACGCTGGATCTGGCGGGCGGCACGGTCACGCCGTACGTGGAGCTGCGCGGCTGCCGCTTCGACGACGAGGTCCGGCTGCCGGAGGCCCGGTTCACGACCGTGCGCCTGGTGGACTGCTCGGTTCCGCGCCTGGAGGCGGCCCGGGTGCACACCGAGGGCGACCTGCATCTGCCCCGCTGCCGCTTCCAGAACGGGGTCCGGCTGACCGACGCGCACATCGGCACCGATCTGATGCTGAACCAGGCGGTCGTCTACCGGGACCGCAGCGGCCGGTCGATCGCGGCGGACGGCATGACCGTCGGCCAGGACCTGCAGGCGGAGCTGCTGGAGTCGCACGGCGAGCTGAGCCTGCGCGGCGCCAAGGTCGGGGTCTCGCTCAGCCTGCGCGGCGCGAGACTCGCCAACCCCTACTCCCGGCTCGCCCTGAACGCGCCCCAGCTGACGGTCGAGCGCACCCTGTACCTGACCCCGGCCGGCGTGGGCAGCCCGCTGCTGAGCGGCACGACACCCGCGCGCGGGACACGCATCCAGCGGTTCGAGTGCCGGGGCGGGGTGCGCCTGGACGACGGGCGGTTCGGGGACGCCGTCGACCTGGAGCGGGCCCGGTTCGCCTTCACCGAGGACCAGGAGCTGTCGCTGCGCCGGGTGCAGACGCCCGAGCTGCGCTTCCTCGGGGACCGGCCGCAGCGCGGCAAGGTGGTGCTGTCCGGCGCGCGGATCGTGAACCTGGTCGACCGCGCGAACAGCTGGCCGGACGCCGGCAGCCTGCACATGGGCGGGTTCAGCTACGAGAACCTGGTCCCCCAGGGCCCCTTCCCGCTGACCCGGCGCCTGGACTGGGTGGCGGCGGCCACCGCCGAGTACGCCCCGGAGCCGTACGAACGGCTGGCCTCGGTGCTGCGTGCGGCGGGCGAGGACGAGGACGCGCGGGAGGTGCTGCTCGCCAAGCAGCGCCGGCGCCGCGAGACGCTTCCGCTGGCCGGGAAGTTCTGGGGCTACGTCCAGGACTGGACGGTCGCCTACGGCTACCGTCCAGGCCGGGCCGCGGTGTGGATGGCGGTGCTGTGGGCGGCGGGCACACTCGCCTTCGCGCACGCGGAGCATCCGCCGGTCAACCACGACGGCCATCCGACCTGGAGTCCGGCGCTGTTCAGCCTGGACCTGCTGCTGCCGGTGATCGACCTGGGCCAGGCCGGCCAGTGGCAGCTGCGCGGCGGCTGGCAGTGGCTGGCGGCGGTGCTGGTCCTGCTCGGCTGGATACTGGCGACGACCGTGGCGGCGGGGGCGACGCGGTTGCTCCGACGCAGCTGACGCCGGACACCGGACACCGGTCGCCGGTCGCCGGTCGCCGGTCGCCGGTCGCCGGTCGCCGGGAATATTCCCCATCACCGAAAATTCACCATTCGCCGACACATTCACCACAATGGTTGAACAGTCACCTTTTACCGGCCCTTGACCATCGGCCGTGCAACCTTCCGTGACTTCTCCCAACCCTCTGGCGCGACCGCGACCTGCGGTCTTTCAATGGTCGACACCATGGCTCTGCTGCCCTCGTTCATCCGCCCCACCCGGATGACCAAACGCTCCGCGCGCCTCCCCGGCCGGCCGCCGGCCGGGGACGAGGCCGTGCTCGACGCGCCCGACGACCGCCTCTCGCCCGCGCTGGTCGCGGCCGGCCGGGGCGAGTACACCGCCGCGGCCGGGCTGCTGGCCGCGACCCGCGCCGCGGCCGAGTGGGAGAACCGCGACCGGTACGTCAGACGCCTCGCCGCCTTCGCCCGTTCGCGCCCCGAGTGGTTCCAGGAGTGGCGCGCGGCCACCCCCGACGACCCCGACGTCCTCCTGCTCGGCACCCAGCTGGCGGTGGACCGCGTCTGGCCCTCCCCGGCCCGCGCCGAGCTGCTGCGCGAGGTGAGCCCGCTCATCACGGCCGCCGCCCGCGCCGACGACCGCGACCCGGTGCCCTGGCGGATCGCGCTGGACCACGCGCGCGGCTCCCGGGCCGGGCACCGGTACTTCGAGGAGCTGTGGGAGGCGGCGGTCCGGCGCGCCCCGCACCACTACGGCTGCCATGTGGCCGCCCTGAGCTATCTGGCGACCTTCCGGCACGGTTCGCACCCCGCGTGCTTCGACTTCGCCGACCGGGCCGCGCAGGACGCCCCGGCCGACTCGCTCGTGCAGGCACTGCCGGCCCGGGCGGCCTTCGGCTGCCTGACCGACGGCTGCGGCCCCGAGGTGCCGCGCCGGCGGCTGGACGCGGCGGCGGACCGGGCGGTCGCGCTCTCCGGCCGGTTCCCGGCGGCCGACCCGTGGCCCGCCGAGGTCCGCAACAAGCTCCTGTACGTCCTCATGCGGCTGGACCGCTGGGAGGACGCCCGCGGCCAGCTGCGCCTGATCGGCCCGTACGCCACGTCCTTCCCCTGGGAGCGGTTCTCGGACGACCCTCTCGGCCACTTCCTGCGCCTGCGCGAACACCTTCTGACGGGCGGCCCCCGGCCCGTCCCGACCGGGCTGATACCGGCGTCCCAGGACCCCCTCGGCGAGCACCGCGGACACGCCACCGCCGATGACCACTAGGCTGGGGCGCCGTGACCACCGTCCGTCTCCCGCTCTTTCCGCTGAACTCGGTGCTGTTCCCGGGGCTCGTGCTGCCGCTGAACGTCTTCGAGGAGCGGTATCGCGCCATGATGCGCGACCTGCTCAAGACCCCCGAGGAGGAACCGCGCCGGTTCGCCGTCGTCGCCATCCGCGACGGTCACGAGGTGGCGCCCAGCGCCCCGGGCATGCCGGATCCCACGGCACAGCCCGAGCGGGGCCCGGCCGCGGGCTTCGGCCCCGACCCCCTGCAGGCCGTGCACGGGGTGGGGTGTGTGGCGGACGCGGCGACCATCCGGGAACGGGCCGACGGCACGTTCGAGGTACTGGCCACCGGTACGACCCGGGTGCGGCTGCTGTCCGTGGACGCCTCGGGTCCGTTCCTGACGGCGGAGCTGGAGGAGCTGCCCGAGGATCCCGGCGACGAGGCCGGCGCGCTGGCCGAGGGAGTGCTGCGGTCCTTCCGGCAGTACCAGAAGCGCCTGGCGGGCGCCCGCGAGCGCTCGCTGTCCAGCGGTGCCGACCTGCCGGACGACCCGAGCGTGGTGTCGTACCTGGTGGCCGCGGCGATGGTGCACGACACCCCCACCAAGCAGCGTCTGCTCCAGGCCCCGGACACCGCGTCCCGTCTGCGGGACGAGCTGAAACTCCTTCGCTCGGAGACGGCCATCATCCGTAATCTGCCGTCGTTGCCCGCGTTCGAGCTGACGCGGACGCCGACGAGCCTGAACTGAGCAAGAGCACGACCGGGAAGACCGAGGCCGAGACACCCCGATGCCGAAGAAGCCGAAGAAGCAGCAGCAGTCCGGGGCCACGCCCGCCACGGTGGCCCTGACGGCGGCGGGCGTGGACTTCACGGTCCACGCCTACGACCACGATCCCGCCCACCCCTCCTACGGCGAGGAGGCGGCTCAGGCGATGGGCGTCTCCCCCGACCGCGTCTTCAAGACCCTGGTCGCCGACGTGGACGGCGCGCTGGTCGTCGGCGTGGTCCCGGTGGCCGGCTCCCTGGATCTGAAGGCCCTCGCGGCGGCGGTGGGCGGCAAGCGGGCGACCATGGCCGACCCGGGCCTCGCCGAGCGCACGACCGGCTACGTCCGCGGCGGCATCTCCCCGCTCGGCCAGCGCAAGAAGCTGCCGACGGTCCTCGACGACTCGGCGGAGGACCATCCGACGATCTGCGTGTCGGCGGGACGGCGGGGCCTGGAGGTCGAACTGGCGCCGACAGACTTGGCGAAGCTGACGGCAGCGGTGCTCGCGCCCATCGGGCGAGGCTGACCGGCAGGGCCCACTCCGGGGGCCGAAGCCCCGGGGTCAGGCCTGCGGATACGGCGGCTCCGGGTCCCGGGGCCCGAACAGCGCGGTCAGCCCCAGGTGCACCAGCAGCCCGGCGAGCGGCCAGGCCAGCAACGCCCCCTTCGCCCCCAGCCTCAGCGGCGCCGAGAACGTGACGCCCTCGCCCACGGCCTTAGCGTGCGCGAGCACGTCCGACCCGGGGCCCAGCCACACCCCCAGCCGCCAGGCCAGCAACGACCCGAGCAACCCGCCGAGGCCGAGGGCGACGACCAGCGGCACACCCCCGCGTCGCCGCAGCAGGAAGACAACGACCGCGCTGACCAGCCCGAAGCCCAGACCCAGCAGCGTGAACGTGCCGTCCACCCCGGCCGCCTGTTCCCCCTCGGTGTCCTTTATGTAGACGACCCAGCTCCGGTCGACCTCGTCACCGACCAGCGGCACGTGCGGCGCCAGCCACCACCACAGCAACCCCAGCAGCAGCCCGCCCAGCGCCACCGCCACCGTGATCACGGCGGCCTCCCGCACTTCGGTCTTCATGCCGGGGCCGTCCTGTTCGTACGATCCCGCGCCCGGCGCCCCGGCAGGTGGCGACGCCTGCCAGACCTGGTGCGGGGAGTTCTCGTGCGGCGGCGGAGGCGGAGTCAGCGGTGCGGTCACCTGAATATCGTGCCAGGTCGTGCTGTGCGCCGCGTCACCGGACGGCGGCCCTGCGGTACGCCCAGGTCGCAACGGCCAGCGAGACCACCCCGACACCCGCGCACACCCCCAGGTCAACGAGGACGACGGCCCAGTCCGGGTGTGCCCCGAAGGTGCGCGCGTATGCCTCCACGCCGTAGGTCGAGGGCAGCAGATCACGGGCCAGCCGTACGATCCCCGGCATCCGGTCGGCCGGCAGCACACCCAGCAGCAGCGCCGCCGACATGCCCAGCTGCCCGAGCAGGGTGGCCAGTTCCGGCCTTGGCGCGAGCAGCCCGCAGGCGGCGCCGAGCCCGGCCAGCGCGGCCCCGGCGAGCGGGATCACTGCCACCAGGATCCACAGATTGGACAGCGGCAGCCCGAACAACGCGCAGCCGAAGACGGCGGTCACCAGGGTCCCCGGCACCGTGAACGAGGCGTACGCCGCCGCCGCGCCCAGCACCACCGCGGCCGGCGGCACCGGAAGGGTGGCGTAGTGGTCGAGCCCGCCGCTGGCCCGCAGCTGCCCGAAGTACTGCGACAGCAGGTTCAGTGCCACGTACGCGACGACCAGCACGGACGACCCGGCCACCACGGACTGGGCCTCGCTGCCGCTGTCGACGACGCCCCGCATCATCACGGTGATGCCGACGGACTGGAAGGTCGCCACGAACAGCAGTGGGATGCGGGCCACCCGGGCCCGGGACAGCTGCGCCCGGTAGACGGCCACCAGCGAGGGCCACAGCCGCGCGGCCGGACCGAGCTCGGCCGCGCCCGGTGCCGCCTCCGGCACGGCCCGGGCGCCGCCCGGCAGAACCTCGGCGGGTACGACACTCACGACGAACTGCTCCTCTTCCCTACGGCAGTCGCGCACATCCATACGCATCGCGCGGTCCGGGCGCTCATGCCTTCACCAGCCCCTGCCGGGCCGCGCCGCCCAGCGCCAGGTAGACGTCCTCCAGGCTGGGCGTGGCGAGCGTGAAGTCGTCCAGTGCGGCGAAAGCGGCCCCGCCGGTCACCGTGGCGACGACGGCGCGCGCCTCCTCGGGCGCCAGCCGCAGCGTCCAGCGCCGGCCGGACTCCACGGCCCGCTCGCGCAGGACGGCGACCTCGGGCACCTCCAGCGGCGCCCGCTCCCGCCACACCAGCTCGACCCGCACCTCGCCGGCGACCTGCTCCTTGAGCCCCGCCGGGGTGTCGCAGGCGATGACCCGGCCCTGGTCGAGCACGGCGACCCGGTCGAGCACGGTCTCGGCCTCGATGACGTTGTGGGTGACCAGCAGCACGGTCGCACCGTGCTCGGCCCGCCGTCGGTCCACGGCCGCCCAGACCGCGCGCCGGGCCACCGGGTCCATGCCGGTGGTCGGCTCGTCCAGCACGAGCAGCGGCCGTTCCCCGACGAGCGCGGCGGCGAAGCAGGCGAGCCGCCGCTGTCCGCCGGACAGCTTCCGCAGCGCCCGCCCGGCGATCGGGGTGAGCCCCAGCTCCTCCAGTACGGCGTCCCGCTCGGCCCGCGCCCGCCGCGCGTCCAGGCCGCGCAGGCGTCCGGTGGTCTCGGCGGCGAGGGAGACGGTCAGCTCGTCCAGGGCGGAGGACTCCTGGCCGAGGTAGGCGAGGAGCCGCGCGGCCCGCTCGGGGTGCTTCACGATGTCGTGGCCGAGGATCTCGACGCTTCCGGCGTCCGGCCGCAGCAGCCCGGTCAGCTGCCGTACGAGGGTGGACTTGCCGGCCCCGTTCGGACCGAGCAGCCCGAAGACCTCGCCGCGCCGCACGTTCAGCTCGACCCCGTCGGTGGCCCGCACCTCGGGAGTGCCGGGTGTCCCGCGCCGCCCCCTGACGGCCCGGTAGGTCTTGCTGAGCCCACGCGCGCGTACGACCTCGTCATGCCGAGGTGCCTGTGGCGCGCGCGTGTTCACAAGGGACGAGAGTACGGGGTCGGGGGCCTTTACTCGCCTTTGGGGGCGGCCACCGGGGTTCAGTCGGCGGCGGGCGCGTGCTGCTCGGCGGCGGCCGGTACGTCGACCTCCCGCCAGAAGCCCGCCCGAATGGCGTAACGGTCGTGCTCGTCGATCTGGTCGTCCTTGTGGGCCAGCAGCCCGAACCGGGCCGCGTACCGCAGCAGCTCCCCGTCGATGCGGTGCGGGATGCGCGGGTACATCTGCGACAGCTTCTGCAGCTGGGCCTGGTCTCCGAGCCGGGACATCCAGCGGCGGGCGAACACCTGACCCACTTCGTACGGGTCGCCGCCGACCGTGGTGATGTCCTCCTCCCGGTCGGCCCACCGCTGCTCGGCCGTGGTGAGCTGGGCCAGCGTGGGCATGGAGGCCACCTCGGGCGGCTCGGAGACCGCGCCCGGCCGGTCCACCCAGCCCTTGTCGGAGGACCAGCGCAGGGTCGCCGTCGCGGGCTGCGCGGGCTGGATACCCGGTGCACGCAGCGCGGCGAGGTCCTTGGGGGTGGGGACGCCCTTGGGCGCGGAGATCCGCTCCTGGGCGCCGTTCTCGGCCGCGGTGCCCGGCGGGCGGTGCGCGCCCTGCTCGGCGGGCCGTTCGGCCGCCGCGGCGAGCGCGGACTCGGGCAGCGGCGCCGAGAGGATCGCGGCGATGTCGGGGCGGGTCGGGGGCGGCGGCGCGCACACGCCGGTCAGCTCCTTGGCCCGGATGGCCTGGGTGATCCAGGCGCGGTCCAGTACGCGCCGCTCGTCGGCCTCGGCGACCAGGTCCTCGGACTGGTTGTAGTCCCCGTCGGCGGCCTGGACGGCCCACAGGTGGACGGCGACGCCGTGCTCCTTGGCGGCCATCATGCCGGGCAGCAGATCACCGTCACCGGTGACGAGGACGACGTCGGAGCAGGCGCGGTTGCGGGCCAGCTCGGTCAGCTCGGCGTGCATGGCCGCGTCCACGCCCTTCTGCGCCCAGCGTCCGTCGCTGCGGGTGAGGGCACCCAGCCGGACGGTGACCCGGGGCATCACGCGCAGCCGGCGATGCTCCGGCTGGGGGACCCGGTCGGGGGCGCCGTCGAACCAGTAGATACGCAGCAGCGGGCGCTCGGTCTCCGACTCCGCTCGTTCGCGCAGGGCCTGGATCAGCGCGGGGTGGTCGACGGTGATCCGGGATCGCGAGGGCTCACCGGCGAGGAGGCTGGCGGCGGCTCCCAGCAGATACCCGGCGTCCACCAGGACGATGCAGCGGTCCACGCGACTCACCCTCTTCCCGGGAGGTTTTGCTTCGGACTTCCTTCGAGTCTGCCCGACGGCGCGGGGGTTAACGGCCCGAACTCGATCTTCGGCGTGGCGTTTGCGGTTTCCCGCTCGCCCACCTGCCCTGTCACAGACGGTAATTATCCGACATGCGCCTGATGTCAGCCTATGTGAATCTGGTCCCGGCCCTGGCCCCTAGATCCCCACAGGAGGCACAACCATGGCCAAGAACAAGAACCGCAAGCAGGGTGGCCCGCAGAACCGCTCCTCGCAGGCCGAGCACGCACCGGAGCGCGCGCAGCGTCCGTCGGCGGAGGAACACGAGTCCCCGATGGCGCACGTCCCGGGCAATCCCTCGGACGCTGCTCGTAAGAAGCAGAAGAGTTTCGGCCACAACTAAAGGGCAGTTGCAGCCCATGCACAGAGAAGGGGCGCACCCGCAGCGGGTGCGCCCCTTCGCGCGTCATCCGCTCAGCCCGCCAGGCAGGAGGGGCCGAGCAGCACCTTCAGGTCGCCGAAGAGGGCCGGGTCGGGCTTGACCCGGTGCCGGTCCAGGCGCAGCACGGTGGTCTTGCGCGGGCCCTGGAGCTTGATCCGGACCTCGCTGTCGCCCTTGTGGTGGCTGAGGATCTCGCCGAGACGGCTGACCATGGGCGGAGTGACCTTCACGGCCGGGATGGTGAGGATCACCGGCGCGTTCGTGCCCGCGTTGGAGAGGTCCGGGACCTGCAGTTCCATGGCGACGAGCCGGGGCACGTCCTCCCGCTTGTCCAGCCGGCCCTTGACGAACACGACCGCGTCCTCGACGAGTTGGGTCGACACCAGCTGGTACGTGGCCGGGAAGAACATGCACTCGATGGAGCCGGCGAGGTCCTCGACGGTGGCGATGGCCCAGGCGTTGCCCTGCTTGGTCATCTTGCGCTGGAGGCCGGAGATGATGCCGCCGATGGTCACGACCGCGCCGTCGGAGTGCTCACCGCCGGTGAGCTGGGCAATGCCCGCGTCCGCCTTGTCGGACAGCACGTGTTCCAGGCCGAACAGCGGATGGTCGGAGACGTACAGACCGAGCATCTCCCGCTCCTGGGCGAGCAGGTAGGTCTTCTCCCACTCGTCGGTGGAGAACTCCACGTCGAGGCCGAAGCCGGGCTCGTCGCTGGTCTCCTCGCCCATGCCGCCGAACAGGTCGAACTGTCCCTCGGCCTCCTTGCGCTTGACCGCGACCACGTTGTCGATCATCGGCTCGTACTGGGCCATGAGGCCCTTGCGGGTGTGGCCCATCGAGTCGAAGGCGCCGGCCTTGATCAGCGATTCCGTGGTGCGCTTGTTGCAGACCACCGCCTCGACCTTGTCGAGGTAGTCCGGGAACGAGAGGTACTTCCCCTTGGCCTTGCGGCACTTGATGATCGACTCGACGACGTTGGTGCCGACGTTGCGGACGGCGGAGAGGCCGAAGAGGATCACGTCGTCGCCCTGGGCGGCGAAGTTCGACTCGGACTCGTTGACGTTCGGCGGGAGCACCCGGATGCCCATGCGGCGGCACTCGTTGAGGTAGACCGCCGACTTGTCCTTGTCGTCCTTGACGGAGGTCAGCAGGGCGGCCATGTACTCGGCGGGGTAGTTCGCCTTGAGGTAGGCGGTCCAGTACGACACCAGGCCGTACGCGGCCGAGTGCGCCTTGTTGAACGCGTAGCCGGCGAAGGGCACCAGCACGTCCCACAGGGCTTGGATGGCCTCGTCGCTGTAGCCGTTCTTCTTCGCTCCGGCCTGGAAGATCGTGAAGTTCTTCGCCAGTTCGTCGGGCTTCTTCTTGCCCATCACGCGGCGGAGGATGTCGGCCTCGCCGAGCGAGTAGCCGGCGATGATCTGGGCGGCCTTCTGCACCTGCTCCTGGTAGACGATCAGGCCGTAGGTGACGGCCAGGACCTCTTCGAGGGGCTCCTCCAGCTCCTTGTGGATCGGGGTGATCTCCTGGAGCTTGTTCTTCCGCAGCGCGTAGTTGGTGTGCGAGTCCATGCCCATCGGGCCGGGACGGTAGAGCGCCGAGACGGCGGAGATGTCTTCGAAGTTGTCGGGCTTCATCAGGCGCAGCAGCGAGCGCATGGGGCCGCCGTCGAACTGGAAGACGCCGAGGGTGTCGCCGCGCTGGAGCAGTTCGAAGGTCGTCGGATCGTCGAGCGGGAGGCTCAGCAGATCGATGTCGACGCCCTTGTTGGACTTCACCATCTTGACGGCGTCGTCCATGATCGTCAGGTTGCGCAGGCCGAGGAAGTCCATCTTCAGCAGGCCGAGCGACTCGCAGCTCGGGTAGTCCCACTGCGTGATGGTCACGCCGTCGGTGTGCCGGACCCAGACGGGCACGTGCTCGGTGATGGTCTCGCTGGACATGATCACGCCGGCGGCGTGCACGCCCATCTGCCGGACCAGGCCCTCGACGCCCTTGGCGGTGTCGATGACCTTCTTCACGTCCGGCTCGTTCTCGTACATCGAGCGGATCTCGCCCGCCTCGCTGTAGCGGGGGTGCGAAGGGTCCGTGATGCCGTTCAGGTCGATGCCCTTGCCGAGGACGTCGGCGGGCATCGCCTTCGTGAGGCGGTCACCCATGGCGTACGGGTAGCCCAGCACGCGCGCGGAGTCCTTGATCGCGTTCTTTGCCTTGATCTTGCCGTAGGTGCCGATCATGGCGACCTTGTCGGCGCCGTACTTCTCCGTCACGTACCGGATGACCTCGACGCGCCGGCGCTCGTCGAAGTCGATGTCGACATCGGGCATCGAGACGCGCTCGGGGTTGAGGAACCGCTCGAAGATCAGGCCGTGCGGGATCGGGTCGAGGTCGGTGATGCCCATGGCGTACGCGACGATCGAGCCGGCCGCGGAACCACGGCCGGGGCCCACCGCGATGCCGTTGTTCTTGGCCCACATGATGAAGTCGGCGACCACGAGGAAGTAACCCGGGAACCCCATCTGGATGATGACGTCCATCTCGTACTCGGCCTGCTTCTGGCGGTCCTCCGGGATACCGCCGGGGAAGCGGCGCTCCATGCCGCGGCGGACCTCCTCCTTGAACCAGGTGACCTCGGTGTAGCCCTCCGGGATGTCGAACTTCGGCATGAGGTTCTTCGCCTCGAACATGCCGGTGGTGTCCACCATCTCGGCGACGAGGAGCGTGTTGGCGCAGCCCTCCTGCCAGGCGTCCGAGGAGTCGATGGCGTACATCTCGTCCGTGGACTTCAGGTAGTAGCCGGTGCCGTCGAACTTGAAGCGGTCCGGGTCGGAGAGGTTCTTGCCGGTCTGGATGCACAGCAGGGCGTCGTGCGCGCCCGCCTCGTGCGCGTACGTGTAGTGCGAGTCGTTGGTGACCAGCGGCGGGATGCCAAGCTTCCTGCCGATCTCCAGCAGGCCGTCCCGGACCCGGCGCTCGATCTCGATGCCGTGGTCCATCAGCTCCAGGAAGTACTTGTCCTTGCCGAAGATGTCCTGGTACTCGGCGGCGGCCTTCAGTGCCTCGTCGAAGTGGCCGAGGCGCAGCCGGGTCTGGACCTCGCCGGAGGGGCAGCCGGTGGAGGCGACGATGCCCTCGGACCACTGCGCGATGGTCTCCTTGTCCATCCGGGGCCACTTCTGCAGCCAGCCCTCGGCGTAGGCGTCGGAGGAGAGGCGGAACAGGTTGTGCAGGCCGGTGCGGTTCACCGCCCACATCGTCTTGTGGGTGTAACCACCCGAACCCGAGACGTCGTCCCGCTTCTGGTGCGGCTGGCCCCACTGGATCTTGCGCTTGTTGCGCCGGGACTCGGGGGCGACATACGCCTCGATACCGATGATCGGGGTGATTCCGGCCTTCTTCGCGGAGTGGAAGAAGTCGTACGCCCCGTGGAGGTTGCCGTGGTCGGACATGGCGATGTGCGTCATGCCCATCTCGTTGCAGGCGTTGAACATGTCCTTGAGCCGCGCGGCACCGTCCAGCAGCGAGTACTGGGTGTGGACGTGCAGGTGCGTGAACGGCGGCTTTGACACGGTCCGGGCCTCCAAGGCAAACGTACGTCGACAGGGGTCCCACCGGCTGGGTACCGAGCGCGGACAGTCTGGGGGACAGCGTCGAAGTCTATGCCCCGGCACTGACACTCGCGGGCTCTCCCCGCGTACCTTCATGCGGGAACCGGGCACTCCCGCGTGGCGTCGCCCGTTGGAGACGGCGGAAGCGCTGTCGTACCCGTTCACGCACATTCACGCACCACCCGTCCCGCACCAGGAGGCACTCCGCGATGTCGGTCCCCCAGCTCAACGACGAGCAGCGCGGCGAGGAGATCCTCGCCGTCTTCGACACCGCCTTCGGCCGGCTCCTGGCCGCCGACCCGGCCGCGTTCCGGGTGAAGTTCCGGAAGATGGCCGCATCGGCCTTCGCGTTCTACCGGGGTACGGCGTGCCTCTTCTACCACGACCTGGACGCGGAGAAGCGCGGCGGCCCGTTCCTGGACGACCGCACCTCGCGCGTGTGGATCCACGGCGACCTGCACGCCGAGAACTTCGGCACGTACATGGACTCCAACGGCCGTCTGGTCTTCAACGTCAACGACTTCGACGAGGCCTACGTCGGCCCCTTCACCTGGGACCTGAAGCGCTTCGCCGCCTCCGTCGCGCTCATCGGGTACGCGAAGGCGCTCAGCGACCAGCAGATCACCGAGCTGGTGACGGTCTACGCGGCCGCCTACCGCGAGCGCATCCACGCCCTGGCCACGGGCGCCAAGCGCGACGAGGTGCCGCCGTTCACTCTGGACACCGCGCAGGGTCCGCTGCTGGACGCGCTCCGTGACGCCCGCTCGCTGACCCGCTTCGGGCTGCTGGAGTCGATGACCGAGATCCGCGACTTCGAGCGTCGTTTCGCGCCCGACGGCGGCTCCATCGAGCTGGACGCGGCGACCCGCTACAAGGTGCTGGCCGCCTTCGACGGCTACCTGGAGACGCTGCCGGACTCCTCGCTGGCCCGGCCGGACTCGTACCGCGTGAAGGACGTGGTCGGCCGCCGGGGCATCGGCATCGGCTCGGCGGGACTGCCGTCGTACAACATCCTGCTGGAGGGCCACAGCGACGCCCTCGAGAACGATGTCGTGATCTACATCAAGCAGGCGCAGACCCCGGCCGTCTCCCGGCACATCAAGGACCCCGCCATCGCGGAGTACTTCCGGCACGAGGGCCACCGCACGGTGATCTCCCAGCGCGCCCTGCAGGCGCACGCCGACCCGTGGCTGGGCTGGACCGAGCTGGACGGCGCGGGCCAGCTGGTCGCCGAGGTGTCGCCGTACGCGGTCGACCTGGACTGGGGCGACATCGACGACCCGGAGGAGATCGCGGCCGTCGTCGCCGACCTGGGCCGGGCCACCGCCACCATGCACGCGGCGGCCGACGACCAGTCCGGTGAGTCCCTGGTGCCGTTCTCCACCGAGCGGGCCATCGACGCGGCGCTCGCGGCCGACGAGGAGGGCTTCGCGCCGCTCCTGGTCGACTTCGCGCACGGCTACGGCGCACGCGCGCGTGCCGACCACCAGGTCTTCGTCGACCTGTTCCGCAACGGCCGGATTCCGGGGCTGTGACCCCGCGCCTCACAGGCACCCTTTAGGGGTCCCTTACCCGTCGACGTGGCACACTCTCCTCTCGCTATGGACATATCCGGGACCCAGCTCAGAGCCGTGCGCGCGGCGCTGTTCACGGCCTTCGTCGTGACGCTCAGCACCGCGTCGCACGTGCTGCTGTCCCGGACTCCGCTGCCGCCGGCGACCGTGGCCGCGGTCGCCGCCGGAGTGTTCGCCGGCGCGTACGCGCTGGCGGGCCGCGAGCGCGGCTTCGGCCGGATCGCGGCCCTGCTGATACCGCTGGAGCTGGCCGCCGACACGGTGTTCACCACGGGCCAGCACACCTGTTACGGCAGGGCGGGCGGCCCGGTGGCCGGTCCGCTGCGCGTCTTCGGTTTCGACGTGCTGTGCCAGGGCGGTGCCGTGGGCGCCCCGCTGGCCCAGGTGACCGGTGCTCCGGGCCGCGGCGCCGGGGCCCTCCTCGCGCATGCCGACCCGGCCGCCGCCTGGCTGCTGCTCGCCGCGCATGTCTGCGTGGGGCTCCTCGCGGCTGCCTCTCTGCGGCGGGGTGAGCGGGCCCTGACCCAGCTGCTGCGCGCGGTCGCCGCGACCACCTTCCGGCCGCTGCTGCTGGCCGTGGCCGCCGTCTCCGTACAGCTGTCCCCGGCCCGCCGGCTGCCGCGCCCGGCCCCGCGGCCGTCCGCCGCCCGCGACCGGCTTCTCGTGCACTCCCTGGGACGGCGTGGACCGCCGTGCTCACCGGCCTTCGCCTGAGGCGACGGTAACTGAGCGCAAGCAGTCCCCCACACGTATCCGCGTACGACATGTGCGCGTCCCACATGGAGATCACCACTATGAGCAAGCGGAACAGCCAGGCGGAGAAGACGGCGGCCCGGGAGCGGCTGCGCCAGGAGCGCGAGCGGCAGGCCAAGCGCGACAAGGCGAAGCGGCAGATCACCGTGGCCGCCTCGGTCGTGGCCGTGCTGGCGGCGGCCGGCGGCATCGGCTACGCCGTCGTCCAGATGAACAAGCCCGGTTACTGGGAGGGGCTGAAGGACGCCAAGGTCACCGCCCCGGCCCACACCACGGGCACGAAGGGCACCACGGTCGTCATCGGCAAGGACACCGCCAAGAAGACCCTGAAGCTCTACGAGGACCCGCGCTGCCCGGTCTGCGCGCAGTTCGAGCAGACCGTCGGCTCGACCGTGAAGAAGGACATCGACGACGGCAAGTTCAAGATCCAGTTCATCGGCGCCACGTTCCTCGACCGGAACGACGGCGAGGGGTCCAAGAACGCGCTGAGCGCCCTCGGCGCCGCGCTGAACGTCTCTCCGGAGGCCTTCCTGGAGTACAAGAGCGCGCTCTACTCCACGAAGTACCACCCGCAGGAGACGGACGACAAGTTCAAGAGCGACGACTACCTCATCAAGGTCGCCGACTCCGTCCCGGCGCTGAAGAGCAACACCACGTTCCAGAACGCCGTGAAGAACGGCACCTACGACGCCTGGGCGATGGCCATGTCGAAGACCTTCGACGACAACAAGGACGGCGTCACCGGCACTCCGGGCTTCGTCATGGACGGCAAGAAGCTCACCGCCGACAGCCAGGGCACCCCGCTGCTGACCGTGGCCGACTTCAACCGGGTGGTGGGCGCGGCCCTCAAGGGCTGACGGCTCCTCACACACGGGTCCGCGTGAAGAGTGGGCGAACATTCGGACTTCGCCCGCTCTCGCGCATACCGATCAGTAACCTGATCGGTCGTGACCAGTCGATACAGATCATCCGAAGCGTCGCAGCGCCTCAACTCCCCCGCACCCCGCCGCCGTACGGTCGTCAAGGCCGCGGCGGCGACCGCCGGCGCCGCCATCGTCGCAGGCCCGCTGACCGCCGCGCTCCCGGCCCGCGCCGCCACGAACGCCCCCGCCTTCCTGCACGGCGTCGCCTCCGGTGACCCGCTGCCCGACGGCATCCTGCTGTGGACCCGGGTGACGCCCGCCCCGGAGGCGATACCGGGCTCCGGGCTCGGCGCGGACACCGAGGTGAGCTGGGTCGTCGCCAAGGACAAGGCGTTCACCGGCATCGTCGCCAAGGGCTCCACCACCGCGACGGCCGCCTCCGACCACACCGTGAAGGCCGACATCCGCGGTCTGGAGCCGGCCACCGACTACTGGTTCCGTTTCTCGGCCGGCGGCACCGACTCCCCGGTGGCGCGCACCCGCACCGCGCCGGCGGCGGACGCGGCCGTCTCCGGCCTGCGCTTCGGCGTGGTCTCCTGCGCCAACTGGGAGGCCGGGTACTTCTCCGCCTACCGTCACCTCGCGGCCCGCAGCGACCTGGACGCCTGGCTGCACCTCGGCGACTACATCTACGAGTACAAGTCCGGCGAGTACGCGGCGCGGGACAAGGTCGTACGCGCGCACGCGCCGGCGAACGAGATCCTCACCCTCGCCGACTACCGCATCCGGCACGCGAAGTACAAGACCGACCCCGACCTGCAGGCGCTGCACCTGAAGGCGCCGGTCATCGCGATCTGGGACGACCACGAGTTCGCCGACAACGCCTGGTCGGGCGGCGCGGTCAACCACACCGAGGGCGCCGAGGGCAGCTGGACGTCCCGTCAGGCGGCCGCCAAGCAGGCCTACTTCGAGTGGATGCCGGTCCGCCCGGCGGTCGCCGGCACCACGTACCGGCGGCTGCGCTTCGGCAAGCTCGCCGACCTCTCCCTGCTGGATCTGCGCTCCTTCCGCTCCCAGCAGGCCGCCACGGCCAGCGGTTCGGTGGACGACCCGAACCGCACCATCACCGGCCGCGCCCAACTCGACTGGCTGAAGGCCGGTCTGAAGGCCTCCGACACGAGGTGGCGGCTGGTCGGCAACTCCGTGATGATCTCGCCGTTCTCCTTCGGCTCCCTCTCCGCCGACCTGTTCAAGCCGCTCGCCGAGCTGCTCGGGCTGCCGCAGGAGGGCATCGCCGCCAACACCGACCAGTGGGACGGCTACACCGACGACCGCCGCGAACTGCTGGACCACCTGCGCTCCCACGCGATCGGCAACACCGTCTTCCTGACCGGTGACATCCACATGGCGTGGGCCAACGATGTGCCGGTCGACGCCGGGACCTACCCGCTCTCCGCCTCGGCGGCCACCGAGTTCGTGATCACCTCGGTGACCTCCGACAACCTCGACGACATCGTGAAGGTGCCCGAGGGCACGGTCTGTGCGGTCGCCGCGCCGGTCATCAAGGCCGCCAACCGGCATGTCCACTGGGTGGACACCGACCGGCACGGCTACGGCGTGCTGGACATCACCGCCGACCGCGCGCAGATGGACTACTACGTCCTGTCCGACCGCACCGACGCGAACGCCACCTCCAGCTGGGTGCGTTCGTACCGCACCCGCAGCGGCACGCAGAAGATCGAGCGGACCTACGCCCCGGTGTGACCGCTCACTACAGGCTGTCGAGGAAGCCGAGCGCCACCCGCCAGGTGGCCTCGGCGGCCTCCGCGTCGTAGTCCGGCAGCTCGGGGTCGGTGTAGAGGTGCCCGGCCCCGGCGTAGCGGTAGACCTCCACGTCGGCGCCCGTCCTACCCATCTGCAGATACCAGGCGCTCAGCCAGTCGTCCGTCTCGAACGGGTCCGGCTCGGCCACATGCAGCTGCACCGGCAGTTCCTCCACCCGCGCGTTCGGCGCGATGTCCGAGGTGCCGTGCAGGAGGAGCAGGCCGCGCGCCTTGTCGTCGCCGAGGGCGAGGGTCTGGGCGACGGAGGCGCCGAGCGAGAACCCGGCGTACACCAGCCCCCGGTCCGAGTAGGGCGCCGCCGCCAGTACGGCCCGCTTGAGCAGCTCCTCCTTGCCCAGCTCCTCCTTGTACGCCATGCCCTCCTCGACGGTGTCGAACGTGCGCCCCTCGAAGAGGTCGGGTGTCCACACCTCGTGGCCCGCCGCGCGCAGCCGGTCCGCGGCCTCGCGCACCGCGGGCCGGAGCCCGTAGGTCGAGTGGAAAAGCATGATGTTCATGAGGCCATGGTGCCAGCCGGATACCGCGGTGGCGTCGCGGCCCTACCCAGGTACGCGCGGAACTCACATGTTCATCTCCCCCGGCCGCCGGTTAGGAGCGCAGGCATGGAGAACGTGCTCCGCCCTCTGATAGTGATCGGCAGCTCCGTCCTGCTCACCCTGGCCATCGGCTGGGCCACGGACCGGCTGCTGCGCAAGGCCGACGAACGAGACCACGACACACCACTGTGGGGACTGCTGCGCCGCGCACGCATTCCCTACCAGCTGGTGCTCTGCGCCGCCATGCTCAGAGGCTCGTACGACCAGGCGAAGCTGGTGCAGCGGCACCAGAACGCGGTCGGCCAGACACTGACCCTGGTGCTGATCGGCTCGGCCGCCTGGCTGGTGATCCGGATCGCGGCCGCGATCGTCGAGACCTCGTACAGCCGCTACGCGCGCGCCCACCGCGACGCGGCCCGGGTCCGCCGGGTGCGTACGCAGGTGGAGCTGATCATGCGGGTGGTGTCCGCGATCGTCATCGTCGTGGCGATCGCCTCGATGCTGCTCACCTTCCCGGCGATGCGCGCGGCCGGTGCCTCGCTGCTGGCCTCCGCGGGCATCCTGGGCATCGTGGCCGGTGTCGCCGCCCAGTCGACCCTGTCGAACATCTTCGCGGGCCTGCAGATCGCCTTCGGTGACATGGTGCGCATCGGCGACACGGTCGTCGTCGACGGCGAGTGGGGCACGGTCGAGGAGATCACCCTGACCTTCCTGACCGTACGGACCTGGGACGAGCGCCGGATCACCATGCCGGTGTCGTACTTCACCTCCAAGCCGTTCGAGAACTGGTCCCGCGGCACCCCGCAGATGACCGGCATCGTCTTCTGGCACCTCGACCACAGCGCGCCCATCGAGGCGATGCGCGAGAAGCTGCGCGACATCCTGCGCCACTGCCCGGCCTGGGACGGCCGCGCCTACGGCCTGCAGGTGACGGACACGACCCCGAACACCATCCAGGTGCGCGCCCTGGTGACCGCGAAGGACGCCGACGACATCTGGACGGTACGGGTGGCGGTCCGGGAGCAGATGATCGCCTGGCTGTCGGCGGAACACCCCTACGCGCTCCCGCGGGTCAACACCTCGGACGCGGTGCTCCCGCCGTACCGCATCCCGTCCCCCGACCGCTCCTCGCTCCGCAAGGCCTACGACTTCCCCCGCTCCGGCCGGGGCTGACGGCCGGAGCGGCTGTGGGCGGGTGCGAGGCCGTCACGGCTGTGGGCGGGTGCGGGATCACCGCAGACTGCGTACATCGAGGTGCCGCAGCACCCGGTCCACGATCTCCGGATCCGCCCCCGGCTCGCTCCGCGCCGCCAGCACCTCGTGCCGGGCGGCGCTCAGCATCTCGCCCTGGATGCGCCGCACCCGCTTCAGCCGCTTGGCCCGCTGGTGCTGTGCCTCGCGCCGCTCCTCCTCGCCCATGTCCGGACTGATCCGGATCCCGATGTCGAAGGCCCGCCGCAGCATCTGCTCGGACAGGTCCTCGGGCAGATCCTCCACCTGCTCGATCTCCCGCAGCCGGCGCTTCGCCGCCTTCGCGGCCCGCACCGCCAGCTCCTTCTCGAACTCCTTCTCCCGCTCGGAGTCGGCCTGCACGCCGAGCCGCCTCACCAGCCAGGGCAGCGTCAGCCCCTGCAGCACCAGAGTGGCGACGATCACCCCGAAGGCGATAAAGATGATCTCGTCCCGGTCGGGGAACGGCGCCCCGTCGCCGGTCTTCAGCGGAACGGCCAGCGCCAGCGCCACGGAGGCCACCCCGCGCATCCCGGACCACCACATCACGACGGTCTCCCGCCAGCTCACCGGGATCTCCTCGTCGTAGTCCCGGCGGGCGTGCAGCCGTTTGGTCAGCCAGGTGGCGGGCAGCAACCACACCAGGCGTACGCCGACCACCACGCCCGCCACGGCGGCCGCCCAGCCGAGCATCTCCCCCCACCGCCCCTCGGCCGTGCGGATGGCGTTGTGCAGCTCCAGGCCGATCAGCCCGAAGGCGACGCCCGTGACGAGGGTGTCGATGATGTCCCAGAAGGTGTGCCCGGCGAGCCGGGTCATCACGTCGTCGGCACCGGTGGCGTACTCGGCCAGGAAGAGGGCCGTGGTGAGGACGGCGAGCACCCCCGAGCCGTGCAGCTTCTCCGCGAGCACGTAGGAGGCGTACGGCACCAGCAGGGTCATGCCGATCTGGAGGGTCGGGTCGCCCAGCAGGTCCATCAGCCTGTTGGCGCCCCAGCCCAGCGCCAGGCCCACGGCCACCGCGACGACCGCGGACAGCACGAGGTCCAGACCGGCCTGCCAGGGCGAGAACGTGCCGCTCACGGCGGCGGCGATCGCCACGTGGTAGAGCACGATGGCGGTGACGTCGTTGAAGAGCCCCTCGCCCTCCAGGATCGACACCAGGCGGCGCGGCAGCCCTAGCTGTCCGGCGACGCTCGTCGCGGCGACCGGGTCGGGCGGCGCGATCAGTGCGCCGAGGGCCACGGCGGCGGCGATCGGCAGCCCGGGCACGATCGCGTTGGCGACGACCGCCACGCACACCATCGTCACGAAGACCAGGGCGACCGCCAGCAGGAAGATCGGGCGGACGTTGGCCGCGAACTGCCGCCAGGAGGTGCGGCGTACGGCGGCGTAGAGCAGCGGCGGCAGCAGGGCCGGCAGGATCAGGTCGGGCGGGATGTCCACATTGGGCACGAAGTCGGCCACCGCCAGGACCCCGCCGAACAGCGTCATCAGCACCGGCGCCGGCAGCCCGAACCGGTCCCCCAGCGGGACGCTCACCAGGGCCCCGAGCAGCAGGACGAACAACAGGGCCAACTGGTCCACGGTCGGTGCTCCGGGGGTCGACGATCACACGGCAGGCCTCAAGCCTGCCACGGCCCTCGCCCGGGAAGCGGGTGGCTAGAGGGCGCGGCGCATCGCCCGGTGCGGTATGCCCGCGTCCGGGAACTCCGGCCCGTAGGCCGCGTAACCGAGACGCTCGTAGAAGCCCAGGGCGTGGGTCTGCGCGTGCAGGTCCACCGCCGTCAGGCCGCGCGCGCGTGCCGCCTCCTCGATGGCCCGCACCAGGGCCACGCCGACCCCGAGCCCGCGCGCCTCCCGGGAGACCGCGAGCCGCCCGAGAGAGCCGACCGCCGGATCCCCGCCGGTCTTGGCGGCCGCCGCCTCGCCGTACAGCAGCCGCCCGGTGCCGAGCGGCACGCCGTCCTCGCGGACGGCCAGCACCTGCACCGCGACCGCGTCGTACGCGTCGTACTCGATGTCCTCGGCGACCCCCTGCTCGACGACGAAGACCTCCTTGCGGACCGCGAAGCAGGCCTCGCGGTCGACAAGGTCCTCGGCGACCCGGACGGTGTACGCCGCACTCACGCGTACGTCTCCTCGCGGACCTGGTCGAGGGCGTTGCGCAGGTCCTCGGGGTAGTCGCTCTCGAACTCCACCCACTGCCCGTCCCCGGGGTGCTCGAAGCCGAGCCGTACGGCGTGCAGCCACTGGCGGGTCAGCCCCAGCCGCTTGGCGAGGGTCGGGTCGGCGCCGTAGGTGAGGTCGCCGACGCAGGGGTGGCGGTGGGCGGCCATGTGGACCCGGATCTGGTGGGTGCGGCCGGTCTCCAGCTTCACGTCCAGCAGGGAGGCGGCGCGGAAGGCCTCGACGAGGTCGTAGTGGGTCACCGAGGGCTTGCCGTCGGCCGTGACGGCCCACTTGTAGTCGTGGTTCGGGTGGCGGCCGATCGGGGCGTCGATCGTGCCGCTCGTCGGGTCCGGATGGCCCTGGACCAGGGTGTGGTAGCGCTTGTCGACCGTGCGCTCCTTGAACTGGCGCTTGAGCGACGTGTACGCGTACTCGGACTTGGCGACCACCATCAGGCCCGAGGTGCCGACGTCGAGGCGGTGCACGATGCCCTGGCGCTCGGCGGCACCCGAAGTGGAGATCCGGTAGCCGGCGGCCGCGAGACCGCCGATGACGGTGGGGCCGGACCAGCCCGGCGAGGGGTGCGCGGCCACGCCCACCGGCTTGACGATCACGACCACGTCATCGTCGTCGTGCACGATCTCCATGCCCTCGACCGGCTCGGCGACCACCTGCACCGGCGCGGGTGCCTGCGGCATCTCGACCTCGAGCCAGGCGCCGCCGCGCACCCGCTCGGACTTGCCGACCACCGCGCCGTCGACCTGGACCTTGCCGGCGGCGGCCAGCTCCGCCGCCTTCGTGCGGGAGAAGCCGAACATGCGGGAGATGGCGGCGTCGACGCGCTCGCCCTCCAGGCCGTCGGGCACGGGCAGGGTACGGATCTCGGGAAGCGTGCTCACCCGTCGAGTATGCCGGACGGCCGGCAGGGCACCGAACGAGCCTGTGGACAAAAGCCCCGGCCTCAGTGCCTCAGTCCTTGTGGACCGTGCCGTCCGGGTCCAGGCCGCGGAAGGACAGCAGCACGATCAGGATGCCGCCGCACACGATCGCCGAGTCGGCGAGGTTGAACACCGCGAAGCCCTGGGGCGCGATGAAGTCCACCACCTCGCCCTCGAAGATCCCGGGGGCCCGGAAGACGCGGTCGGTGAGGTTGCCGAGCGCGCCGCCGAGCAGCAGGCCGAGCGCGATCGCCCAGGGAAAGCTGTAGAGCTTGCGGGCCAGCCGGATGATCACGACGATCACGGCGGCGGCGATGAGCGTGAAGATGATCGTGAAGGCCGCGCCGAAGCCGAAGGCCGCGCCCGGGTTGCGGATGGCGTGCAGCTCCAGCAGGTCCCCGACGAGCCGGATCGGCGCGTGCCCCTCCAGCCTGGTGACCACGAGCATCTTGCTGATCAGGTCGAGGGCGTACGCGAACGCGGCCACCGCGAACAACACGGCGATCCGGCGCCCGCGGCCCGTCCGCCGCTGCGCCGGGGTCCGCTGCTCACCCGCGCCCGGCGCACCGGCCGGGTCGGACGCACCGGAGCCGGCGGACGCTCCGGCCGCCGCGGTCTGCTCGTCGCTGCCGTCCGGGGTGTCCGGCGTACCGATGATGCGCTCCGCCTCTGCCACGTGAGTCCCTCAACCTAGGTGCCTGACTGAGCACGAGACTACGGCACGACCCGACGGGCCCTCACGCTCAGGAGCGGCGTTCCTGCTTCTGTTTGCACTCCACGCACAGGGTGGCCCGCGGGAAGGCCTTCATCCGGGCCTTGCCGATGGGGTTGCCGCAGTTCTCGCACAGGCCGTAGGTGCCCGCGTCCAGCCGTTCCAGGGCCCGCTCGGTCTGGATCAGCATCTCGCGCGCGTTGGCGGCCAGCGCCATCTCGTGCTCGCGCGTGATGTTCTTGGTGCCGGTGTCGGCCTGGTCGTCGCCCGCGCCGTCCCCGGAGTCCCGCATCAGGCCGACGATGGACGCCTCCGACGAGCTGATCTCCTCCCGCAGCCGCTCCATCTCGGACTGCAGCTCGGCGCGGGCCTCCTCGACCTCTTCCGGGGTCCAGGGGTCCTCGCCGGGACGCACCGCCAGTTCACCGGGCTCCGCCGCGCCGACCCGCGCCTTGGGAACGCCGGTCTCCGCCGTGGCCGTGCCAGGAGTCTTCTTCGCAACCACCGTCGTGGCTCCCGTCTGCTTCGCGGCCCGCGCCGCGCCCGCTTTCTTGGCCGTGCTCTTCGCGGCCGCCTCCGTGGAGACGTCCTCGCCGCCCGCCTGCTCGCCGACGGCCTTCTTCCCCGTCGGCTCCCGCGTCACCGCCCCCTTCGCTGCCGACGCCTCCTCGGCGACCTTCTTGGCGACGGCCTTCCTGGCCGGTGCCTTCGCCGCCGCGGTCCTGCCGGTCACCACATCCTTCGCCACCGCCCCGCCGGCCACGGCCTTCTTCGCTGCCGCCTTGCCGGCCGGCTTCCCCTGGCCGGCCTTCTTCTTCGCGGCGGACTCCTTCGTGGCCGCCGTCGCCGCCGGCGCCGCCTCGGCCGCCGTCTTCCTGGCCACCGTCCTCTTCGCCGGGACCTTCTCCGGTGCCTTGTCCGCCGGTGCCTTCCTGGCAGGGGTCTTCTTGGCGGCCGTCTCGTTCACCACGGCCCCGTCGGCGGCCGTCTCGTCCAGCGCCGTCGCCTTGGCTGCCGTCTTCTCGGCCGCCGTCGTCACCGGCCCCGCCCGGCCGCCCGAGGCGGCACCCGCGCGCGTGCTCTTCTTCCCGGCCACCCCCTTGGCCTCGCCCCCGGAAGCGGCCGTACCTCCGGAAGCGGCCGCGCCCCTGGACCGGCCGGTCGCCGGCTGCTGTACGGCGGTCTTTTTCGCCACCATGGCCGCGGCCCCTTCACATATTGTGATCTTGCTCGCGAATCGTGCTGGGACGATAAATCGACTTGAGTCCCGCGGCAACGGGGCGCACCGCCCGATTCGCCCGCCCGCACCCCCGCGCAGCGGGCATGCATCCGTTGTGCCCAGCTCCCCGCCGGGTAATCCGCCGAGCCCGGCGCGCCCGGACGCGGGCGCCCGCCCCCTCGCCATTCGGGTCATCCCGGCCGGTCGGTCGGCCGCCGCCCGCACGGCACGGAAAACCGGTCCGCCGCTGTCGGCGCGGCGCCGTACACTGGGCGGAGCGAGAAGCGTGGATGGGGACGAGTAGCGGCGTACGCAGCCCAGAGCGACCCGGGGACGGTGTGAGCCCGGGGGCCGGCGCGACGTGAAGATCACCCCGGAGCCGCCGGAAGAAAGCCGCCGCCGTGAGGCTGTGGCGAGTAGAACCGGTTTCGCGACCCCAATGAGGGGGCTCACCGGCGCGTACGGCGCGGCGGGGGGCCAAGGAGGGTGGTACCGCGGGAGCGCGCCGCACACGGCGTAGACAGGAACGAAGGCTCTCGTCCCTCCGACGGAAGGCAGCAAGTCCGTTGGAGGATGCTCGCAGATGACAGCGCCGACGTACCGCCAGGTGCCCGCACAGGTCGACCTGCCCGCTCTTGAGCACGCCGTGCTCGACTTCTGGCGCGACCAGAAGATCTTCGCCAAGAGCCTGGAGCAGTCCGAGGGCCGCCCGGAATGGGTGTTCTACGAGGGCCCGCCCACCGCCAACGGCATGCCCGGCGCCCACCACATCGAGGCCCGCGTCTTCAAGGACGTCTTCCCCCGCTTCCGCACCATGCGCGGCTACCACGTGGCCCGCAAGGCCGGCTGGGACTGTCACGGCCTGCCCGTAGAGCTGGCCGTCGAGAAGGAGCTGGGCTTCTCCGGCAAGCAGGACATCGAGGCGTACGGCATCGCCGAGTTCAACGCCAGGTGCCGCGAGTCGGTGACCCGGCACACCGACGCCTTCGCCGAGCTGACGACCCGCATGGGCTACTGGGTCGACCTGGACGACGCCTACCGGACCATGGACCCCGAGTACGTGGAGTCGGTCTGGTGGTCGCTGAAGGAGATCTTCTCCAAGGGCCTGCTGGTCCAGGACCACCGTGTCGCTCCCTGGTGCCCGCGCTGCGGCACCGGCCTGTCCGACCACGAGCTGGCGCAGGGCTACGAGACGGTCGTCGACCCGTCCGTGTACGTCCGTTTCCCGCTCACCTCCGGTCCGCTCGCCGGCCAGGCCGCGCTCCTGGTGTGGACGACGACCCCCTGGACCCTGGTGTCCAACACGGCGGTCGCCGCGCACCCCGAGGTCACCTACGTCGTCGCCACCAACGGTGAGGAGAAGCTCGTCGTCGCCGAGCCGCTCGTCGCCAAGGCACTCGGCGAGGGCTGGGAGACCACCGGCCAGAACTTCACGGGCGCCGAGATGGAGCGCTGGACGTACCAACGTCCGTTCGAGCTGGTGGAGTTCCCGGAACCGGCCCACTACGTGGTCAACGCCGAGTACGTCACCACCGAGGACGGTACGGGTCTGGTCCACCAGTCCCCCGCCTTCGGTGAGGACGACCTCAAGGTCTGCCGCGCCTACGGCCTGCCCGTGGTCAACCCGGTGCGCCCGGACGGCACCTTCGAGGAGGACGTCCCGCTGGTCGGCGGCGTGTTCTTCAAGAAGGCCGACGAGAAGCTCACCGAGGACCTCCAGCAACGCGGCCTCCTGTTCAAGCACCTGCCGTACGAGCACAGCTACCCGCACTGCTGGCGCTGCCACACCGCGCTCCTCTACTACGCACAGCCCTCCTGGTACATCCGCACGACGGCGATCAAGGACCGGCTGATCCAGGAGAACGAGAAGACCAACTGGTTCCCGGAGACGGTCAAGCACGGCCGCTTCGGAGACTGGCTGAACAACAACATCGACTGGGCGCTGTCCCGCAACCGCTACTGGGGCACCCCGCTGCCGATCTGGCGCTGTGAGGACGACCACCTCACCTGCGCCGGCTCCCGCGCGGAGCTGACCGAGCTGACCGGCACCGACCAGTCGGGCCTCGACCCGCACCGCCCGTACATCGACGAGGTCACCTTCGCCTGCCGTCACGACGGCTGCGGGAAGACAGCCACGCGCGTGCCGGAGGTCATCGACGCCTGGTACGACTCTGGTTCGATGCCGTTCGCGCAGTGGGGCTACCCGTACAAGAACAAGGAGCTGTTCGAGAGCCGGTACCCGGCGCAGTTCATCTCCGAGGCGATCGACCAGACCCGAGGCTGGTTCTACACCCTCATGGCCGTCGGCACCCTCGTCTTCGACAAGTCGTCGTACGAGAACGTCGTCTGCCTGGGCCACATCCTGGCCGAGGACGGCCGCAAGATGTCCAAGCACCTGGGCAACATCCTGCAGCCGATCCCGCTCATGGACCAGCACGGCGCGGACGCGGTGCGCTGGTTCATGGCGGCCGGCGGCTCCCCCTGGGCGGCCCGCCGCGTGGGCCACACCACGATCCAGGAGGTCGTCCGCAAGACGCTGCTGACGTACTGGAACACGGTCGCCTTCCAGGCCCTGTACGCCCGTACGGCGAACTGGGCGCCCAGTGCGGCGGATCCGGCCCCGGCCGAGCGCCCGCTGCTGGACCGCTGGCTGCTGTCCGAGCTGCACGCGCTCACCGACCAGGTGACCCAGGCCCTGGAGGCGTACGACACCCAGCGCGCCGGCAAGCTGCTGTCCGCGTTCGTCGACGACCTGTCGAACTGGTACGTCCGCCGTTCGCGCCGCCGCTTCTGGCAGGGTGACAAGGCCGCGCTGCGCACTCTGCACGAGGTGCTGGAGACGGTCACGAAGCTGATGGCGCCGATCACCCCGTTCATCACCGAGCGGGTGTGGCAGGACCTGGTGGTTCCGGTCAGCCCCGGCGCGCCGGAGTCCGTCCACCTGGCCCCCTGGCCGGAGGCGGACCTCGCTTCCATCGACCCGGAGCTGTCGAAGCAGATGGTCCTGGTCCGCCGGCTGGTGGAGCTGGGCCGTGCCACGCGCGCGGAGTCGGGCGTCAAGACGCGCCAGCCGCTGTCCCGGGCCCTGATCGCCGCCACCGGGTTCGAGTCCCTGGACCCCGAGCTGCACACGCAGATCACCGAGGAGTTGAACGTCAGCTCCCTGGCCTCGCTCTCCGAGGTGGGCGGCTCCCTCGTGGACACGACCGCCAAGGCCAACTTCCGGGCGCTCGGCAAGCGGTTCGGCAAGCGGGTGCAGGACGTGGCCAAGGCCATCGCCGCCGCCGACGCCGCCGCGCTGTCCCTCGCCCTGCGTGCGGGCACGGCGTCCGTGGAGGTCGACGGGGAGACGGTCAGCCTCGCTCCGGACGAGGTGATCATCACCGAGACCCCGCGTGAGGGCTGGTCGGTGGCCTCCGACTCCGGGGCCACGGTCGCCCTGGACCTGGAGATCACCGAGGAGCTGCGGCAGGCCGGTCTGGCCCGTGACGCGATCCGGCTGATCCAGGAGGCCCGCAAGAACAGCGGCCTGGACGTGGCCGACCGGATCGCGCTGCGCTGGACCTCGACCGACCCGGCGGTCCTCGCGGCCCTCGCCGAGCACGCCGAGCTGATCGCCGACGAGGTACTGTCGACCGACTTCGGCCAGGGTGAGGCCGACGACAGCTACGGCGAGCCGTTCACCGACCAGGGTCTGTCGCTGACGTTCCGGCTGCGCAAGGCGTAGTCCTCACCGTGCGGGCAGGGCCCGGTCCCCGTCGCGGGGGCCGGGCCCTTCTCACAGGTGCACGGCACACGGGTGACCGTGCGCGGATTTTCCGCGCCCCTGAGGTGCTTCCCCACACCCCTGAAGGGCTTCCCCGCGCCCGGCACCGACACGTCAACCCGCGTAAAAAGGGCGGGACCCCGGACCGAAGTCCGGGGTCCCGCCCTTGATGAACGCTGCCGACGCCCTTGTCGTACTAGTGTCCGCGGCCCGTCAGTTGTCGTCCTCGTCGATCAGGAACCCACGCATCGGCGAGGGGGCCTGACCCATCGGGGACGGACCCTGCGGACGGACCGGGGCCATGGGCTGGGTCATGGCCGGGGTCATCTGCTGCTGGCCGCCGTAGGACGGAGCGGACTGACCGGGGTTGCCGCCCATCGTCTGGTTGCCGCCGTAGGACGGGGCGCTCGCGCCGGCCGGGGCCATGGAGGGCGCCGGGGACGGCGGCAGGGACGCGGTGGCCGGGGTGCGCGGCGGGGCCAGGGAGTCGTCGGCCTGGGTCTCCAGCTGACGCAGCTGGGACTCGAGGTACGACTTCAGACGCGTGCGGTACTCGCGCTCGAAGCCGCGCAGGTCCTCGACCTTGCGCTCCAGCGTGGCGCGGGCGGACTCCAGGGAGCCCATGGCGACGCGGTGCTTCTCCTGCGCGTCCCGCTCCAGGGCGTCGGCCTTGGCACGGGCGTCACGCTCCAGACCCTCGGCGCGGCTGCGGGCCTCACCGACGATCTTGTTGGCCTCGGAACGGGCCTCGGCGATCGCCTGGTCGGCGGTCTGCTGGGCCAGCGAGAGGACACGGGCGGCGCTGTCGCCACCGGGGCCCTGACCGTGGCCGCCCATCGGACCGCCCATGGGGCCGCCCATCGGGCCACCCATCTGCTGCTGCATGGGCGGCTGACCACCCATGGGGCCCTGACCCATCGGACCCTGACCCATCGGACCCTGGCCCATCGGACCGGGACCCTGCGGGCCGCCCTGGCCGCCGGGACCGGCGGGCAGCTGCGGGGCACCGCTCGGCAGCTGGGGCGGGCCACCCATGGGGCCGCCCATCTGCTGCTGCGGCGGGCCCGATATGCCGGCGGGCACCGGCTGGCCGGGTCCTCGCATCCCCTGCTGCTGGGGATGCTGCTGGTCCTGCTCCGGAGGCTTGCGCATGTTCTGCTGGTTCTGCGCAGCCGCGCGCGTGGCCGCGGCCAGCTTGGCGCGCAGGTCCTCGTTCTCGCGGAGCAGACGGGTCAGTTCGGCTTCGACCTCGTCGAGGAAGGCATCGACCTCGTCCTCGTCATAGCCTTCTCGGAGGCGGACGGTCGTGAACTGCTTGTTCCGCACGTCCTCGGGGGTCAACGGCATCTCTTCACCTCAACGTAGTCATCGGCAGTCGGCAAGACCGTATCGTCCACATTCATCTCGCGAGGCTCGTGAGCGAGATGAGAATGTAGACGATGATCATCAGTACGAAGAAGGACAGGTCGAGCGCCACGCCCCCGAGACGCAGCGGCGGGATGAACCGCCGCAGAAGCTTCAGCGGTGGATCGGTGACAGTGTAGGTGGCCTCCAGTACGACCACCATCGCCTTGCCGGGTTGCCACGAGCGGGCGAACTGGAAGACGTAGTCCATGACCAGCCGGAAGATGAGCACGACGAGGAACACCAGCAGCGCGGTGTGGACCACCAGTGCGAACACGCTCATGGTCTGCGCTTCCCTCTCCCCTGCTCCGTGCTCTTCCGTACTTCGATCCGGTCCTGCGTCTCAGCTCTGGTTGAAGAACCCGCCCTCTGCGATGCGGGCCTTGTCCTCCGCCGTGACATCGACGTTAGCAGGAGACAACAGGAACACCTTCTGCGTCACCCGCTCGATGCTGCCGTGAAGACCAAACACCAAACCGGCCGCAAAGTCGACAAGTCGCTTCGCGTCTGTGTCATCCATCTCAGTCAGATTCATGATCACCGGGGTGCCCTCACGGAAGTGTTCCCCGATGGTACGGGCCTCGTTGTAGGTCCGCGGGTGAAGGGTGGTGATCCGGTACGGCTCTCGTTCCGACACGACCTTGGGCATGATCACCGGTGCGTTCTTCTCCAGGGACTGACGTTCTTGTGTGATGGATGCCACGGGCGCGATCCGCGCTGGGCGCCCCGATTCCGCGGCGAGCGAAGTCGATCGGGCCACCGGTTCACGCGGCGCGGGCGGTTGCACGATTCGCACCTCTTCGTCCCTTTGGGACTGGTGTGCGCCATGCGACTGATGTGACGACTCGTGCCGTCGGTGGTCCCGCTCGGGCTCCGGATCCAATTCGGGCTCGAAGTCGTCGTCGGGGTCGAATCCGCGGCCGTCGTACCCATCGTCCTCCACGAGGCCGAGATAGACCGCCATCTTGCGCATCGCGCCGGCCATGCTCTGAGTCCTCCGCTCTGTGGTGGATCGACTGACTACTGCCAAGTGCCCGCGATCCACGTGGTCGTTGTGCCCGTTTTCATGGGCATTGACCATATTTTCTGCTGTGGTCCGACTTCCTGGCGACGTTACCCGAGCCCGGGGCGGACTCCGAGTACCGCAGTGCCGACGCGCACATGTGTCGCCCCGGCCGCCACGGCCTGTTCGAGGTCCGCGCTCATCCCTGCCGACACCATGGTTGCAGCCGGATGAGCTCGGCGCAGGTCAGTCGACAAATCCACGAGCCGCTCGAACGCCGCCTGTTCGCGTCCCGCGTACTCCCCGGTGAGCGGAGCGACCGTCATCAGACCGTCGAGCCGCAGCCCGGGCGCCTCGGCGACGAGAGCGGCCAACTCTTCGATTCCGGCCGGGGCCACGCCACCGCGCTCCCCCCTGCCGCTCGCACCCGCGTCGAGCGCGACCTGGATCAGACAGCCCACCTCACGCTCCACCCGCACGGCTTCCTTCGACAGAGCCGTGACAAGCCGGGAGCGGTCGACGGACTGCACGACAGCGGCGTAACCGACCACGGAACGGACCTTGTTGGTCTGCAACTGACCGACAAAGTGCCATTTCAGCGGCAGATCCGCACAGGCGGCCGCCTTCGGCGCCGCGTCCTGGTCGCGGTTCTCGGCGACAAGACGCACACCGAGTTCCGACAGGATCCGCACATCGCTCGCCGGGTAGGTCTTGGTGACCACGATCAGGGTCACCTCCTCCCGCTTGCGCCCGGCCGCCACGCACGCGGCGGTGATGCGCTCCTCCACCTTCGCCAGATTCGCGGCGAGTTCGGTTCTACGGTCCGTCATGTCCCATCAGTCCAGCCAGACGTAGCTCGCGAGCCGCCCGGTGGTGCGGTCGCGGCGGTACGAGAAGTGGTCCTGCGACTCCAGCGTGCACACCGGCGACTTCGCCCGGTCGCACACCCCGAGCCGGTCGAGCTGCGCGTGCACGCCGGCGCCCACGTCGACCGCCGGCGTGCCCCAGCTCGTGTCGGCGTGCGCCGCCGGCTCGACGGCGGCCACCTCGGCGCGCAGGTGCTCCGGCACCTCGTAGCACCGGCCGCACACGGCCGGCCCGGTGCGGGCGACGATCCGCTCGGGTTCGGCGCCGAGTTCGACCATGGCCCGTACGGCAGCGGGGACGATCCCCTTGACCATGCCGGGCCGGCCCGCGTGGGCGGCGGCGGCGACCCCGGCGACGGGGTCGGCCAGCAGGACCGGCACGCAGTCGGCGGTGAGGACGGCGAGGGCGAGTCCACGGCGGGCGGTGACGATCGCGTCGGCCTCCGGTACGGGACTCCCCCACTCTCGGCTGCGCTCGAGCGGGGGGACCCGCATGCCCCACGGCTCGTCGACCACGGCCACGTCGGCGCCGTGCACCTGGTTCATCCAGACGACCCGGCCGGCGTCCAGGCCCAGCGACTTCGCCGCCAGCTCCCGGTTGCCCCGTACCGCCTCGGGCGCGTCGCCGACCGCTCCGCCGAGGTTGAGCTCCTCATACGGAGCGGCGCTCACCCCGCCCCACCGGTCGGTGAAGGCGAAGTGCGCGCCGCTCACGCTCTCGCGCTGTCCTATCACTTGAGGAAGTCCGGGACGTCCAGTTCCTCGGCCGCGCTGTCCGAGTAGGTGCGGGGGGCCGGCGTGATCGGCGGGGTGACCGGGATCTCGGCCACCGGCTCGGGCGCCGGCTCCGGCTCCTCCTTCGGCTTCACGCTGCCCAGCGAGCCGAAGGACGGACGGCTGGGCTCGGCCGGCCGCGCCGGGGCGGCCTCCTCACGGCGGCTCGGGGCCGAGGCGGACGTGGAGCCGAGGACGGTGTCCCGGCGGGCCGGCGGCTGGCCGCCGTCGAACCCGGCCGCGATCACCGTGACCCGGACCTCGTCACCGAGGGCGTCGTCGATGACGGCACCGAAGATGATGTTGGCCTCGGGGTGGGCGGCCTCGCTGACCAGCTGGGCCGCTTCGTTGATCTCGAACAGGCCGAGGTCGGAGCCGCCGGAGATGGAGAGCAGCACACCGCGGGCGCCGTCGATGGACGCCTCCAGCAGCGGTGAGGAGATCGCCATCTCGGCCGCGGCCACCGCGCGGTCGTCGCCGCGTGCCGAGCCGATGCCCATCAGGGCCGAACCGGCTTCCGACATGACCGACTTGACGTCGGCGAAGTCGAGGTTGATCAGGCCGGGGGTGGTGATGAGGTCGGTGATGCCCTGGACACCGGAGAGCAGGACCTGGTCCGCCGACTTGAAGGCGTCGAGGACCGAGACCTGGCGGTCCGAGATGGACAGCAGGCGGTCGTTGGGGATGACGATGAGGGTGTCGACCTCTTCGCGGAGTTCGGCGATGCCGTCCTCGGCCTGGTTCGCGCGGCGCCGGCCCTCGAAGGTGAACGGACGCGTGACCACGCCGATCGTGAGGGCGCCGAGATTGCGCGCGATGTTGGCCACGACGGGGGCGCCGCCGGTGCCGGTGCCGCCACCTTCACCGGCCGTCACGAAGACCATGTCGGCCCCCTTGAGGACCTCCTCGATCTCTTCGCGGTGGTCCTCGGCGGCCTTGCGGCCGACGGCCGGGTTGGCTCCGGCGCCGAGTCCGCGGGTGAGTTCGCGGCCGACGTCGAGCTTGACGTCGGCGTCGCTCATCAACAGCGCCTGCGCGTCGGTGTTGATGGCGATGAACTCGACGCCCTTGAGACCGACCTCGATCATCCGGTTGATGGCATTGACACCACCGCCGCCGACACCGATGACCTTGATGACTGCGAGGTAGTTCTGCGGTGCTGCCACGTCGAAGGCCTCTCGCCTCGAATTACGTTGTCGCCGCCGCGCGGTGCCCCGCGCCGGGACGACAGATGCCGAATGGGACGGTCCGTAGCGCCGACCCGAACCCTAACCTTGAAGTTTAGGGTTACCAGTGTGTCTGTTCCCTGGAGTCTTCTGAACAGGACACTAAGTCGACAAGTGGCGCCCGTTCAACGAACACGCCGAACCTCCCGTTTTTCTTTTCACCCTATGTGATCAGCCATAGCAGTGCCCAACCAGGGTGCTGGCCTGCGCTGATGTGCGTCAACTCCCTGATGACGCAGGGGCGGTGGGAACACTGACATCGAAGTGCCGCGCGCCGGGAGCTGCTTTCATGAGAGCTGTGAGGGTCCGTGCCTTGGCGCGGCCGTTCTCACCACTGCCCCACCCGACCGTGCGGCCGCCGCCCAACTCCAGCGAGATGTCGTCGTAGGAGTGGACTTGGACGGTCCGGGTGTCGCGCGCGACGGCGGCGGGCAGGGCGCCGGCGACCCGGACGGCCTCGCGCACCAGCCGTTCGGCGCCGAAGCGCCGGAAACCGGCCGCACCGGAACCCGTGCGGGAGACGGACAATTCCAGCGCCGGAACGCCTTTCGGCGCCTGCGAAACCGTGGCGAAACGGACACCTTCGTCGTCGACTTCCACGAAGTTCCCGCCCTTTCGGACCAGCAGAACCGGGGTGCGCTCGGTCACTTTCAGGCCGATGCCATGGGGCCAGGAACGGACCACGTCAACGGTGTCAATTCGGGGCAATTTTCGGCGAAGTCGCGCTTCAATGGCATCCGTGTCGACGGAAATCATCTGTGCCCCGACGGGCGCGGCCGCCGCCTCGCGCACCTGCGCGGGGGTGAGCACGAGCGTGCCCGACACCGAGACGTGCTCGACGCGCAGCCATCTGGAGCCGTACAACACCCAGGTGCCACCGGCACCGAGAAGCACGGCCGCCAGAGCCAGGATGATGATCACACGAAGGCGCGATCTGCCGAGCCCGCGGACGGGCGGCGGGCCGGACGACTCCTGCTGGCGTTCACCGCGCTCGGCGGTCGTCGGTCCGGCCACGCTCACTGCCCTTTCGTCATACGGTCCTATCGGCGCGAGGCGATCGCCTCGTACACCATGCCGACGAGCAGTTCGTCGGCGTCCCGGCGCCCGAACTCGCCGGCCGCGCGGGACATCTCGTACAGCCGGTGCGGGTCGGCGAGCACGGGCAGGACGTTCTGCTGCACCCACTCGGGCGTCAGTTCCGCGTCGTCGACGAGGAGCCCGCCACCGGCCTTGACCACCGGCTGGGCGTTCAGCCGCTGTTCGCCGTTGCCGATGGGCAGCGGGACATAGGCGGCCGGGAGCCCGACGGCGGAGAGTTCGGCGACGGTCATCGCGCCCGCGCGGCAGAGCATCATGTCGGCCGCGGCGTACGCGAGGTCCATCCGGTCCAGGTAACTTACCGGGATGTAGGGGGGCATTCCCGGCATCTGGTGAACTTGCGGCAGTTCGTTCTTCGGGCCGACCGCGTGCAGGATCTGGATGCCGGCCTGCTGCAGCCAGGGGGCGACCTGCTGGATCACCTCGTTGAGGCGGCGGGCTCCCTGCGAGCCGCCGGTGACCAGCAGCGTGGGCAGATTGGGGTCGAGCCCGAAGGCGGCACGGGCCTCGGGGCGCATGGCCGCCCGGTCCAGGGTGGCGATGGAGCGGCGCAGCGGGATGCCGATGTAGCGGGCGTCACGCAGCTTGCTGTCCGGGGTGGAGACGGCCACCCGGGCCGCGTACCGCGAACCGATCTTGTTGGCCAGGCCGGGGCGGGCGTTGGCCTCGTGGATGACGATGGGCACGCCGAGGCGCTTGGCGGCCAGGTAGCCGGGCAGGGCGACGTAACCGCCGAAGCCGACCACGCAGTCGGCCTTGGTGCGCTCCAGGATCTGCTCGGCGGCCTTGATGGTGCCGCGCAGCCGGCCCGGGACGGTGATCAGCTCGGGGGTGGGCTTGCGCGGCAGTGGCACCGCCGGGATCAGGGCCAGCTCGTAGCCGCGCTCCGGGACGAGCCGGGTCTCCAGGCCGCGTTCCGTGCCCAGGGCCGTGATCCCCACGGTGGGGTCCTGCCTGCGCAGGGCGTCCGCGAGGGCGAGCGCGGGCTCGATGTGGCCCGCGGTTCCCCCGCCGGCGAGTACGACATGCACCGAAATTCACCGCTCTCCGGACGAACGCGCCGCCGAGGCGCGCCGTCGCATCGTGTTCCATCTCCGAGGCCCCCGCTCGGCACCGGAGCCTCCCGCCCGCTTTCTACCAAAGCGAGGTTGCCGCATCGCAAGCGCCGCCCGCGCAGCGGGCTCGTCGCGCGCGAAGGCGATCAGCAGCCCGATGGCGAACATGGTCGGCAGCAGGGCGGACCCTCCGTAGGAGAACAGCGGGAGCGGGACGCCGGCGATCGGCAGCAGGCCGAGCACCGCACCGATGTTGATCACCGCCTGGGCGGTGATCCAGGTGGTCACGCCTCCCGCGGCATACCTCACGAAGGGGTCCTCCGTGCGTCCGGCCACGCGGATACCCGCATAGCCTAGAGCCGCGAACAGGGCGAGCACCGACAGCGTCCCCGCCAGACCCAGTTCCTCACCGGTGACGGCGAAGATGAAGTCGGTGTGGGCTTCGGGGAGTTGGCCCCATTTTTCCACACTCGCGCCGAGACCGGATCCGAACAGTCCGCCGGAGGCCAGGGCGTAGATTCCGTGCACGGCCTGCCAGCAGTCGGCGACTCCGGACTTGGGCTCGGTGGCGCCGATGCAGGCGAGACGGGCCATCCGGTTGGGGCTGGTCTTGATGAGGATCACACCGATCAGCCCGGCGACCGACAGCACGCCGGCGAACAGCCGGGTCGGCGCCCCCGCGAGCCACAGCAGGCCGAAGAGGATCGCTGTGAGAATGATCGCGGTTCCCATGTCGCCGCCGAGCATGATCAGCCCGAGCAGCAGGAAGGTGACCGGCACCAGCGGCACCAGCATGTGCTTCCACTGGGTCAGCAGCTTCCTCTCGTGCTTGCGGGCGATCAGGTCCGCGCCCCACAGCACCAGGGCGAGCTTGCCGAACTCGCTGGGCTGGATCTGGAAGGAGCCGCCGAGGGAGATCCAGTTCTGGTTGCCGTTGACCGCCATCCCTATCCCGGGCACCTGTACCAGGACCATCAGGAAGACGGCGCCGGCGAGGATCGGGTAGGCCAGCGCCCGGTGCAGCTTCACCGGCATGCGGGAGGCGACGAACAGCAGTGCGCCGCCGATGAGCGCGGCGAGGAACTGCTTGCGGAAGAAGTACGACCCGGGCAGCGACAGCTGCAGCGCGGTGATCTGGGAGGCCGAGTAGACCATCACCAGACCCAGCACGGTGATCAGCACGCTGCCGCCGACGATCAGGTAGTAGGCGGTCAGCGGCCGGTCCCAGGCCCTGCGCGCGCGCGTGCAGAACCGCTGGACGGGGTTCTCGCGCGGCGTGCGGGGGACGGTGGGACGGCGGGACGCCCGCTGTACGGGCGGCCGGCCGGTACGGCTACCGGGCATCGGCGCCTCCACTGAACGTCGACCGTCCCACGCGTCCCTCCCAAGATCCGCCCGGCAGGCGGCCGGGGTCAGGCTCCGAGTTCGCGGACCGCCGCCGCGAAGGCGTCACCGCGCTGGTTGTAGTTGGTGAACATGTCCATGGAGGCACAGGCCGGGGCCAGCAGCACCGTGTCGCCGGGCTGAGCCAGCCGCTTCGCTTCCGTCACCGCCTGGAGCATCGCCCCAGTGTCGGTCCGGTCGAGGTCGACCACGGGTACTTCCGGGGCGTGTCGCGCGAGGGCCTCGCGGATCAGTGCCCGGTCGGCGCCGATCAGGACGGCACCGCGAAGTCGCTTTGCCGACTTGGCGACCAGCTCGTCGAAGGCCGCCCCCTTCGCCAGACCGCCCGCAATCCATACGATCGGTTCATATGCCGCCAACGACGCTTCCGCGGCGTGGGTGTTGGTCGCCTTGGAGTCGTCGATGTACGCGACGCCGTCGATGTCGGCGACGTGCGCGATGCGGTGCGCGTCGGGACGGAAGGCCCTGAGCCCGTCGCGTACGGCCGTGGCGGGCACCCCGAAGGCGCGCGCGAGGGCCGCCGCGGCAAGGGCGTTGGCGATGTTGTGCGGGGCCGGCGGGTTGACGTCGGCGACCTCGGCCAGCTCCTGCGCGTTCTTGTGCCGGTCCGCCACGAAGGCGCGGTCGACCAGGATGCCCTCCACGACGCCGACTTGGGAGGGCGCGGGCGTGCCGAGGGTGAACCCGACGGCGCGGCAGCCCTCCTCGACGTCGGCCTGGCGCACCAGCTCCTCGGTGAGCTTGTCGGCCACGTTGTAGACGCAGGCGACCCGGTTGCCTTCGTAGATACGGCCCTTGTCGGCGGCGTAGGCCTCCATGGAGCCGTGCCAGTCGAGATGGTCCGGGGCGAGGTTCAGCACCGCCGCGGAGTGGGCGCGCAGGGAGGGCGCCCAGTGGAGCTGGTAGCTGGACAGCTCCACGGCGAGCACGTCGTACCGCTCCTCGCCGAGGACCGCGTCCAGCAGGGAGACGCCGATGTTGCCGACGGCGGCCGTGCGCAGGCCCGCCGCCTTCAGGATCGAGGCCAGCATCTGGACGGTCGTGGTCTTGCCGTTGGTGCCCGTCACGGCCAGCCAGGGGGCCGCGTCGGGCCCCCGCAGGCGCCAGGCCAGCTCGACGTCGCCCCAGACCGGCACGCCGGCCTTCTCCGCGGCCAGGAACAGCGGCTTGTCGGGCTTCCAGCCGGGCGCGGTGACGATCAGCTCGGTGCCCTCCGGCAAAGTCGCGCCGTCGCCGAGGCGCACGGTGACGCCGAGCGCCTGGAGCTCCGCGGCCTGCTCACGCGCGCGTGCGTCGTCGCCGTCGTTGACGACCGTGACGATCGCCCCGCGCGCGTGCAGCACCCTGGCCGCCGGGACGCCGGAGACGCCGAGCCCGGCGACGGTGACGCGCTTGCCCTGGAATTCCGCTGGCCCCGAGGAGGTCACTTGTCCGCTGCCCATCCCGCGTAGAAGAGGCCCAGTCCGACGATCACACAGATGCCCTGGATGATCCAGAATCGGACCACCACCAGGACCTCGGACCAGCCCTTGAGTTCGAAGTGGTGCTGGAGTGGTGCCATCCGGAAGACGCGCCTGCCGGTGAGCCGGAACGAGCCCACCTGGATGACCACCGACATGGTGATGAGGACGAACAGGCCGCCCATGATGGCCACCAGCAGCTCCGTGCGGGAGAGGATGGCCAGACCCGTGAGGACGCCGCCGAGGGCGAGCGAACCGGTGTCACCCATGAAGATCTTCGCCGGCGAGGTGTTCCACCACAGGAAGCCCAGGCAGGCACCCATCAGCGCGGAGGCGATCACGGCGAGGTCGAGCGGGTCGCGCACCTCGTAACAGGCGCCCGGGTTGGTGAGGGTCTGCGCGTTGGCGCAGGACTCCTGGAACTGCCAGACGCCGATGAACGTGTAGGCGCCGAAGACGAGGACCGAGGCGCCGGTGGCGAGGCCGTCCAGACCGTCGGTCAGGTTCACGCCGTTCGACATCGCGAGGATCATGAACAGCGCCCAGAGGACGAACAGCACCGGGCCGATCGACCAGCCGAAGTCGGTGATGAACGACAGCTTCGTGGACGCCGGGGTGTTGCCGCGCGCGTCGGAGAACATCAGCGACAGCACGGCGAAGGCGATGCCGACGATCAGCTGGCCGGCCATCTTCGCCTTGGCCCGCAGGCCCAGCGACCGCCGCTTGACGATCTTGATGTAGTCGTCGAGGAAGCCGACCAGGCCCATGCCGGCCATCAGGCCGAGGACCAGCAGTCCGGAGTAGGTCGGGGGGAAGCCGGTGATGAGCTTGCTCAGGAAGTACGCGGCGATCGTCGCCAGGATGAAGGCGATACCGCCCATGGTGGGCGTACCGCGCTTGCTGGCGTGCTCGCGCGGGCCGTCGTCACGGATGTACTGACCGTAGCCCTTGCGGGCGAGAAGCTTGATCAGCAGCGGGGTTCCGACGAGCGTCAGGAAGAGGCCGATGACGCCCGAGAACAGGATCTGCTTCATCATCGGGCATCGACCCCACCCTCGGCACCGGCCTCGACGAGCGCCTGGGCAACGCTCTCCAGCCCCACCGAACGGGACGCCTTCACGAGTACGACGTCCCCCGGGCGCAACTCGCTGCGCAACAGGTCGATCGCCGCCTGTGCGTCGGACACGTGCACCGACTCCTCACCCCACGAACCCTCGTTATATGCGCCCAGTTGCAGCCAGGAGGCCTCAATCCCCCCGACGGCGACGAGCTTGCTGACGTTGAGCCGGACGGCGAGCCGTCCGACGGCGTCGTGCTCGGCGAGCGCCTCGTCCCCCAGCTCGGCCATCTTGCCGAGCACCGCCCACGTGCGGCGCCCCTTGCCCATGGCCGCGAGCGCCCTGAGGGCGGCCCGCATGGACTCGGGGTTGGCGTTGTAGGCGTCGTTGACGATGGTCACGCCGTCCGGGCGCTCGGTGACCTCCATGCGCCAGCGGGAGAGGGAGCCCGCCTCGGAGAGCGCGGTGGCGATCTCAGCTACGGACATGCCCAGCTCATGGGCGACGGCGGCCGCGGCGAGCGCGTTCGACACGTGGTGCTCACCGTACAGGCGCATCGTCACATCGCTTGCACCGGAGGGTGTGTGAAGCCTGAAGGCGGGCTGTCCGCTGTCCGTGAGTCGCACGTTCTCGGCGCGTACGTCCGCTTCGGCCGACTCTCCGAAAAGGACCACCTTCGCCTTGGTACGGGCGGCCATGGCCCGCACCAGCGGGTCGTCGGCGTTGAGGATCGCCGCGCCGTCCTCCGGAAGGGCCTCCACCAGTTCGCCCTTGGCCTGCGCGATCTGCTCGCGGCCGCCGAACTCGCCGATGTGGGCGGTGCCGACGTTGAGGACGAGACCGATCTTCGGCGGGGTGAGGTCGGCGAGGTAGCGGATGTGGCCGATGCCGCGGGCGCCCATCTCCAGCACGAGGAACCTCGTCTCCTCGGTGGCGGTCAGGGCGGTCAGCGGCAGCCCGATCTCGTTGTTGAGCGAGCCGGGTGTGAAGACGGTCGGCGCCTTGCGCCGGAGCACCTGGGCGATCAGGTCCTTGGTGCTGGTCTTGCCGGCCGATCCGGTCAGGGCGACGAGGGTCGCGCCGAGCCGGCGTACGACGTGCCGGGCGAGGGCGCCGAGGGCCGTCTGGACGTCTTCGACGACGATCGCGGGTACACCGACCGGCCGGGAGGCCAGCACGGCCACGGCGCCGGCCTCGACGACCCGCGGCGCGTAGTCGTGGCCGTCCACGCGCTCGCCGACGAAGGCGGCGAACAGGCTGCCGGGCACCACCTCGCGGGAGTCCCGGACGACCGGTCCCGTGACCTGCACGGAGGGATCCGGTATGTCGTGCGTCTGCCCGCCGACGACTGCTGCGATCTCGGCGAGGGAGAGGGCGATCACAAGTTCATCCCTGGGTCTGCTGGATAGCTTCGCGAAGCACCTGGCGGTCGTCGAAGGGACGGATCACGCCGGCGATGTCCTGGCCCTGCTCGTGGCCCTTGCCCGCGACCAGCACGGTGTCACCGGGCTGCGCGCGGCCGACCGCGGCGGCGATCGCCGCGGCCCGGTCCTCGAAGAGGAGCACCTCGCCGCGCTCGTGCGCGGGCACGGAGGCCGCGCCCTGGAGCATGGTCGCGAGGATCGCCAGGGGATCCTCGGAGCGGGGGTTGTCGGAGGTCAGTACGGCCGAGTCGGCGAGCCGGGCCGCGGCGGCGCCCATCGGGGCGCGCTTGGTCTGGTCGCGGTCGCCGCCGCAGCCGAGGACGATGTGCAGGCGGCCCTTGGTGACCTTGCGCAGCGCCTTCAGGACCGACTCGACCGCGTCGGTCTTGTGGGCGTAGTCGACGACCGCGAGGTAGGGCTGCCCGGCGTCGACGCGCTCCAGGCGGCCGGGGACGCCGGGGACGGCGGCGATGCCGTCGGCGGCGGCCTGCGGGTCGAGACCGGCCGCGGCGAGGGCGACGACGGCGGCGAGGGTGTTCGCCACGTTGAAGGGGCCCGGCAGCGGCGACTTGGCGTGGATGCGCTCGCCGTTCGGGCCGACGACGGTGAACGTCGAGTCCATCGGGCCGACCTGGACGTCCTCGGCGCGCCAGTCGGCGTCGGGGTGGCCCTCGGCGGAGAAGGTGACGACCGGCACGGTCACCTCCTTCGCGAGCCGGCGGCCGTACTCGTCGTCGGCGTTGACCACGCCGAGTTTGCTGCGCTTGGGGGTGAACAGCTGCGCCTTGGCCCGGAAGTAGTCCTCCATGTCGGAGTGGAACTCCATGTGTTCCGGGCTGAGGTTGGTGAACACGGCGATGTCGAAGACGCAGCCGTCGACCCGGCCGAGGACCAGGGCGTGGCTGGACACCTCCATGGCGACCGCCTCGACGCCGCGTTCGCGCATGACGGCGAACAGGGCCTGCAGGTCGGTGGCCTCGGGGGTGGTGCGCTCGGACTTGATGCGCTCCTCGCCGATGCGCATCTCCACCGTGCCGATCAGCCCGGTGGACCTGGCCGTCTTCAGGCCGCCCTCGACCAGGTAGGCGGTGGTGGTCTTGCCGGAGGTGCCGGTGATGCCGAGCTGGAGCAGGTCGCGGCCCGGCAGGCCGTAGATCGTGGCCGCCAGTTCACCCATCCGCGCGCGCGGGTCACCGACGACCAGGACGGGCAGTCCGGTCGCGGCGGCGCGCTCGGCGCCCGTCGGGTCGGTGAGCACGGCGACCGCGCCGAGGCCCGCGGCCTGGGTGACGAAGTCGGCGCCGTGCAGGCGGGCGCCCGGCAGGGCGGCGTACAGGTCGCCGGGGCGGACGGCGCGCGAGTCGTGGGTGATCCCCGTGAGCTCGGCGGAGCCGGCCGGAGCGGCGGTACCCAGCTGATCGGCCAGTTCCGCGAGGGGTGTGGCGGAGACCTGAACCGGTCGCGGCGGTCCCGGATATGTCACGGAAGCGCCCTTCTGGGTGGTTTGGGACTGATCAGCGTGTGGCACGGCGGTGAGCGTACCGGGCGTACCCGCTCCGGAGCGAAGTGAGGGGCTGGGGGCGCCTTGGTTCCCGGGATCCGGGGTGATCGTTGTCACGAGTTCGTCCTGGTGGTCGTTCCGCGGTGCTGGGCGGTGCTGATCAGGGCTTGTAGGTCACGGGCAGGTTGGCGGCCTTCGCCCCGGTCGGCGGGACCTGGAGGGTCTTCAGGGCGAACTCCATCACCTGCTTGTAGATGGGGCCACAGATCTGACCGCCGAAGTAGCTGCCGGCGGTGGCGTTCTGGATGGCGCAGTAGACGGTGATACGGGGGTTGTCCGCGGGCGCGAAGCCGGCGAACGACGAGGTGTAGCCGCGGTACCTGCCGGTGGCCGGATCCACACGGTTGGCCGTGCCGGTCTTGCCCGCGACCCGGTACCCGGGAATGCGGGCCTTGATGCCGGTGCCCTGCTCGTCGTCCACGACGGACTCCAGCATCCGGGCGAGCGCCTTGGCGGTCTTCTCGCTGACCACCCGGGTCTCCTTGGGCTTCGGGGCCGGGGTGAAGCGCCCGTCGGCGCCCTTGCTGCCGCGTACCAGGGTCGGCTCGACCCGGACGCCGCCGTTGGCGATGGTCGAGTACACGGACGCGGCCTGCATGGCGTTGATGGAGAAGCCCTGGCCGAAAGGAATCGTGTACTGCTGCGAGGTGGACCACTTCTGCGGCGGCGCGAGGATGCCGCGGGTCTCGCCGGGGAAACCGAGCCCGGTGTAGTCGCCGATGCCGAACCTGCGCAGGTACGAGTAGAGGACCTTGTTGGCCTCGGGCTGCGTCTTGCCGAGTTCGCCGGCGGCCAGGACGGTACCGATGTTGCTGGACTTGGCGAGCACGCCGTTGAGCGTGAGGTACCAGGTGGCGTGGTCGATGTCGTCCTGGAAGAGCCGGTCGCCGCGGTGCAGCCGGTTGGGCACGACGACGTGGGTGGCGGGGGTGGCCACGTTCCGCTCCAGAATGGCCGCCATCGACATCACCTTCGCCGTGGACCCGGGCTCGTAGGCGTCCTGGAGGGCCGCGTTGCCCATGGCGTCGCCGTCGGCCTTCGCCAGGTTGTTGGGGTCGAAGCCGGGCGAGTTGGCCATGGCCAGGATCTGGCCGGTGCGGGTGTCCTGGACGATGACGTAACCGCGGTCCGCCTTGGACCTCTTCACCTGCTCGCTGATCGCGTTCTGCGCGGCCCACTGGATGTCGCGGTCGATGGTGAGTTCGACGTCGGAGCCGGGCACGGCGGGCGTCGCCGTGGACCCTGCCGTCGGCACCTGACGGCCGCCGGCCTGGGCGTAGCGGACCTTGCCGTCCTTGCCCGTGAGCTGCTTGTTCAGCTGCTGCTCGATACCGCCGCCGCCCTGGCCGTCGGCGTTGACCCAGCCCAGTATCCCGGCGGCCAGGTCGCCGTTGGGGTACACGCGCTGGCTGCTGGGGTCGGCGAAGACGCCGGCGAGGACGTTGACGGTGGAGTGGTCCGTCTCCGCCTTCTTGGCGAGCGCGCTCTTGAGGTCCCTGATCTGCTTCCAGAGCTGGGGGGTCTGCCGGTTGGCGAGCCGGGCGTAGCGGGAGTTCCTGTTGTCCGGCCGGAGCTTTCTGACTAGCGCGGCCTGGTCCTGGCCGAGGATCGGCGCGAGCAGCGCCGCGGCCCGCTCGGGGCCGTCGGAGACCTTCAGCTGCTTGGCGTCGAACATCGTCGGGTCGGCCGTGATGTCGTACGCGTCCTCGCTGATCGCGAGGGCCACGCCGTCGCGGTCGGTGATCCCGCCGCGCTCGGCGGCCACGGTGTGCACCACGTAGCGGTTCTGCTCCGCCCGTGCCGCGTAGGCGCTGGCGTCGACGGCCTGCACCTGGAGCAGTCGTACGACGAAGGCGAGCAGCACCAGGGTCAGGGCGAGGCTGACCAGACGCAGCCGGGGCCGGGGGCTGCCGAGCCGGAGGGGCGGCGGGGGCATGGGCCGGGCGCCGCTCGGCCGGCGGGCCGGGCGGGCACCGGGGCCGGGCTGCCGCCGGACGGCGCCCCTCGGACGGGGAGGCTTCGCGGGGCCGGGCACGCGGCGGCGCGGCGGTTCCCTGTCGGACACTTCCGTCACCTGCCGGGAGTCGGGGTGGAGGCGGGGGCGGGCTGCAGGGTGGAGAGCGGTGCCACCGCCTCCGCCGGGGTGGTGGTCGTCTCGGCCGGGGCCGAGGCGACGGGCGTGGGGGTGGCGGGGGGCTGCGCCGGCGGGACCACCGAGGGGGCCGCGGCGGGGCCGCCGGCCGGAACGGCGGCCTCCGGGGCGACCGGGTCGGCGAGGGAGGCGGGCTCGGGGCTCGCGGGGCCCGGTACGCCCTGCACGGTGCCGTCGGGGCCGAGGAAGGCCGGGTCACCGCCGGGGACCATGCCCAGCTCGTGGGCGCGGCGCTGCAGGGCGTCGGGGGACGAGTAGGCGTCGATGTCCCGCTGGAGGGCCTGTTCCTGGTCGGTGAGGTTCTTCGTCTGCTTCTGCAGGTCGGCGAGTTCGAACGAGCCTTCGCTGAGCGCCGAGTTCAGCACCAGGAGCCCGATGAGGCCGCCGCCCAGGAGCAGGACGACGAGCAGGACGAACGGAGTGCGGGCCGCCTTGGCGCGGCCGGCCGGGATGAGCCGGACGAGCCGGGCCGCCCTTCCCCTCAGCTCGGGTTTCCCGCTCAGCCCCGCTTTCCCGCCCGGCCCGGATTTGCCGCCCGGTCCGGGTGCGCCGCTCTGCTCGGGTTTCCTGCTCGGTCCGGGTTTCCTACTCACCGCTCCCCCACTGAGTTGGGGAATCCAACCGACCCGTCACGCTCACTCGGCGTCCTCCCTGATCCGCTCGGCACCGCGCAGCCGGGCCGGTGCGGCCCGGCGGTTCTCGGCGACCTCTTCCTCGGTGGGAAGTTCGGCACCGCGGGTGAGCAGCTTGAGCCGCGGCTGGTAGCGCTCGGGCACGACCGGCAGCCCGGCCGGCGCGGTGGACGCCGCGCCGGCCGCGAACACCTGCTTGACCAGACGGTCCTCGAGCGAGTGGTACGACAGCACGGCGATGCGCCCGCCGACGCCGAGGGCCCGCACGGCGGCCGGGATGGCCCGCTCCAGGACGGACAGTTCGCCGTTGACCTCGATGCGCAGCGCCTGGAAGGTGCGCTTGGCCGGGTTGCCGCCGGTGCGCTTGGCGGCCTGCGGCAAGGCGTCCCGGATCAGCTCCACGAGCCGGGCGCTGTTGCTGAAGGGCTCCTTCTCGCGCTCGCGGACGATCGCGGAGACGATCCGCTTGGCCTGCTTCTCCTCCCCGTAGGCGCGCAGGATGCGCACGAGTTCGCCCGCGGGGTAGGTGTTGAGCACCTCGGCGGCGCTGACGCCGGTCGTCTGGTCCATGCGCATGTCCAGGGGCGCGTCCTGCGCGTAGGCGAAGCCACGGCCGGCCTCGTCGAGCTGCATGGAGGAGACACCGAGGTCGAACAGCACGCCCTGGACGCGCGCGATGCCGAGCCGGCTCAGCACCTCGGGAAGCTCGTCGTACACGGCGTGCACGAGGGTCGCGCGGTCCTGGTACGGCTCCAGCCGCTCGCCGGACAGGCGCAGCGCCTCCTTGTCCCGGTCGAGGCCGATCAGCCGCGCCTCGGGGAAGCGGCTCAGCAGCGCCTCGCTGTGGCCGCCGAGGCCGAGGGTGCAGTCGACGACCACCGCTCCCGGCCGTTCCAGGGCGGGCGCCAGCAGGTCCAGGCACCGCTGGAGCATCACCGGGACGTGTCGACTCTGGCTCAAGGGGGCCTCTCAGGATCCGGCGCGGACCGTACGCACCGCCGGGTCCCCGCCCGCTCATGAACGAAAGGCCTGCCGGCGCCGGAAGCGTCAGCCGACCGGGAGCGGGAGGAGGCCGAGCCGTACGTACGCGCCGCGCACGTGAGGAGACGGTCCGGACGGGTGCCGGGGTCTCCGGGGATTTCACCAGCAGGGAGCGCCGCGCCTCCCGCTTCGCGTCACTTTAGTCCACCCTGTCTCGCGGTCAACCAACCGGCCTGCGCGTCGCCCGACGGAGCGGTGCCGGCGGTCCCCCGTGCGTGTGGAGTCGCTCACAACAAGCCACGATGGCCTTCTTTGTCCGCTCTCACAGCAGGACCGGAACGCGGATGACCAGTACGGTCTTGGGTATGACGACTTCTGCAGCAGCTCCCACCGGGCGCGAAGGCGCTATAGCAGACGGCACCGTCACGGACCGTCTCGTCGACGCCAACGAGCGCTACGCCGCCGCGTTCAGCGATCCGGGTATGGACGCCCGGCCCGTCCTGCGCGTCGCGGTCGTGGCCTGCATGGACGCCCGTCTCGACCTGCACAAGGCACTCGGCCTGCAGCTCGGCGACTGTCACACGATCCGCAACGCGGGTGGAGTCGTCACCGACGACGTGATCCGCTCGCTGACCATCAGCCAGCGGGCGCTCGGCACCCGCAGCGTCGTACTGATCCACCACACCGGGTGCGGCATGGAATCCATCACCGAGGACTTCCGGCACGACCTGGAGCTGGAGGTCGGCCAGCGCCCCGCCTGGGCCGTGGAGGCCTTCCGGGACGTCGACCAGGACGTGCGGCAGTCGATGCAGCGCGTGCGCACCTCGCCGTTCCTGCTGCACACCGAAGACGTGCGCGGTTTCGTCTTCGACGTCAAGACCGGCCGTCTGCGCGAGATCGACCCCGCCTGACCGGGCTCGCCGGCCCGCCGCGAACACCCCCGCGCCGCGCAGGCTTTTGAGCCGCACGGCATCCGGAACGGCAGTCGAAATGCCGTAAGACCGACATCGTGCGGGCAGTTGTCCACAGTCGAGTGACACGAATCGGTAACGGCAGCAAGAATGCGGGGTGTGGCATCACGCGGAACTGTTTCCGCGTGATGTCCGTGTTTCGGGGTGGGCCGGTTTCGCATCGCAGCGTGTCGGCCCGGAAAGAACGGGGCCGAGGAGGGCCGGGTGTCGACCTATGACGATCCAGCGAGCCATGGGGGCGCCGTCGCCCGGGAGTATGCGCGGGTGGGGGATGATCTGACCGCCACGGTGGAGCGGGTGCGCGGTTCGGTGGAGAGCGTGATCGAGGGCAAGCCCGAGGTCGTCCGGCTCGCGCTGACCGTCCTGCTCGCCGAGGGCCACCTGCTGATCGAGGACGTCCCCGGGGTGGGCAAGACGATGCTGGCCAAGGCACTGGCCCGGTCCATCGACTGCTCGGTGCGGCGCATCCAGTTCACCCCCGACCTGCTGCCCTCGGACATCACGGGTGTGTCCATCTGGGACCAGCAGCGCCGGGACTTCGAGTTCAAGCCTGGCGCCATCTTCGCGCAGATCGTGATCGGCGACGAGATCAACCGCGCCTCGCCCAAGACCCAGTCCGCGCTGCTGGAGTCCATGGAGGAGCGGCAGGTCACCATCGACGGGCAGACCTACGAACTGCCCAGCCCGTTCATGGTGGTGGCCACGCAGAACCCGGTCGAGATGGAGGGCACGTACCCGCTGCCCGAGGCCCAGCGCGACCGCTTCATGGCCCGCGTCTCCGTCGGCTATCCGAGCGTCGAGGCCGAGCTGCGGATGCTCGACGTCCACGGTGGGGTCAGCCCGCTGGAGGACCTGCAGCCGGTGGCCCACGCGCACGAGATCGTGAAGCTCGTCGAGGCGGTGCGCGGCGTGCACGTCTCCGAGGCGGTCCGGCGGTACGCGGTCGAGCTGGTCGCGGCCACGCGCAGTCACCCCGACCTCAGACTGGGCGCTTCCCCGCGCGCGACGCTGCATCTGCTGCGCGCGGCGAAGGCGTCCGCGGCCCTCGCCGGCCGGGAGTACGCGCTGCCGGACGACGTGCAGGCCCTCGCCGCCGCCGTCCTCGCCCACCGCCTGCTGCCCACCGCCCAGGCCCAGCTCAACCGCCGTACGGCCGAACAGGTGGTGCTGGAGATCCTGCACCACACCCCGGTGCCCGCGACGCCCGGGCAGCAGAGCGGCTTCGGCGGGCTCGGCCGGAGCGTGCCGGCGTATCCCCAGCAGCCCCCGCGGAGTATGTGATGAGCGCCGGGGGGACGGGGCAGGCGGAGGCCGACCCCGGGGAGGCGGGCGGCGTCCGTACGGCCCTGGCGGGGCTCACCACCCGCGGCCGCTCCTTCCTGGCGGCCGGTATCGCCGCCGCGATCTGTGCGTACGTGCTGGGCCAGAGCGATCTGCTGCGGGTCGGTCTGCTGCTGGCCGCACTGCCGCTGATCTGCGCGACCGTGCTGTACCGCACGCGCTACCGGGTGGCCGCCGGCCGCCGGCTCTCCCCCGCGCGCGTGCCGGCCGGCAGCGAGGCCCGGGTGCACCTGCGCATGGACAACGTCTCCCGGCTGCCCACCGGTCTGCTGATGCTCCAGGACCGGGTGCCCTACGTCCTGGGGCCGCGGCCCCGGTTCGTGCTGGACCGGGTGGAGCCGGGCGGCCGCCGCGAGGTGTCCTACCGGGTCCGCTCCGACCTGCGGGGCCGCTATCCGCTGGGCCCGTTGCAGCTGCGGCTCACGGACCCCTTCGGGATGTGCGAACTGACCCGGTCCTTCTCCACGTACGACACGCTGACCGTCATCCCGCGCGTGGAGCCGCTGGCACCGGTCCGCTTCAGCGGCGAGGCCAAGGGCTACGGCGACGGGCGGCAGCGCTCGCTGGCCTTCGCGGGCGAGGACGACGTGATCCCGCGCGGGTACCGCTACGGCGACGACCTGCGCCGGGTGCACTGGCGATCCACCGCGCGCCACGGCGAGCTGATGGTGCGCCGCGAGGAACAGCCCCGGCGCTCCCGCTGCACCGTGCTGCTGGACACCCGGGGCGGCGCCTACGAGGGCGCGGGCCCGGAGTCGGCCTTCGAGTGGGCCGTCGCGGGCACCGCGTCGGTCCTGGTGCACATGCTCGAACGCGGTTTCTCGGTGCGCCTGCTGACGGACGGTGGCACCTCGGTGCCCGGCGAGGGCGCCGACGGGTTCGCGGGCGCCGGGCAGGAGACCGCGGACGCGGCCGGGCTGATGATGGACACCCTCGCGGTGATCGACCACTCCGACGGCGAAGGCCTGTCCCGGGCGTACGACGTGCTGCGCGGCGGCAACGAGGGGCTGCTGATCGCCTTCCTCGGCGACCTGGACGAGGAACAGGCCGCGACGGTCGCCAAGATGAGCCGGCGCAGCGGCGGTGCCGTCGCCTTCGTACTGGATCCCGGCACCTGGGTGCGGGAGACGACCGACGTGCCGCGGCCGGGCGACCGGCACGCGGAGCGGCTGCGCATACTGCGCGAGGCGGGCTGGACGGCGCTGAGCGTGCCGCGCGGCGCCTCGCTGGACGAACTGTGGCGGCAGGCGGACCGGGAACGTTCGGGGCTGGCCGCCGTGAGCGGGGAGGCACGGGGATGAGCGGGCGGGCACGACTGGCCCTGTGCGCCGCCGCGGCCACGCTGATGGCCTCGTGCGCGCTGCTGCCCCTGGTGGCCGAGCCGACCTGGCTGCTGCTGCTGGTCCCGTTGGTGGCCGTGCAGAGCGGGGTGGGCGCGGCGGCCCGGCGGGTGCCGCTGGGCCGGCCGCTGACGGTTGCGGCGCAGGCGCTGGTCACCCTGATGCTGCTGACCCTGGTCTTCGCCCGGGAGCAGGCGATCATCGGGCTGATCCCCGGCCCGGACACCTTCCGGTACCTCGCCGACCTGCTCCAGCAGGGCTCGGACGACGTCAGCCGGTACGCGACACCGGCGCCGCTCACCGACGGCATCAAGCTGATGCTGATCGGCGGCGCGCTGCTGATCGGCCTGCTGGTGGACACGCTCGCGGTGACCTTCCGCAGCGCGGCCCCGGCCGGACTGCCCCTGCTCGCGCTGTACTCGGTGGCCGCGGGGCTGTCCGACGGCGGGGCGGACTGGCTGTGGTTCCTGGTGGCGGCGGCCGGCTATCTGATGCTGCTGCTCGCGGAGGGCCGGGACCGGCTGGCCCAGTGGGGCCGCGTCTTCGGCGGTGCGTCCCGCTCCCCGGGCTCCTCCGAGCCCGGCGTCGCGGCCCCCGTGCGCACCGGGCGCCGGATCGGCGCGGTCGCGCTGGGGGTGGCGCTGGTGGTGCCGCTGGCCCTGCCCGCGATGCGGGGCGGGCTGCTGGACGCCGCCGGCGCCGGTGTGGGGGTGGGCAACGGCCACGGGGGCACGATCTCGGCGGTCAACCCGCTGGTGTCACTGCGCGACAGCCTGAACACGGACGACGACCGGCAGGTGCTGTCCCTCAGGACCAGCACCGCCGACATCTCGGACCTGTATCTGCGGATCGTCTCCCTGGACGACTTCGACGGCACCACCTGGAAGCCGGCCCAGCGGCACATCGTCGGGGTGCCGGATGTGCTGCCCACGCCCATCGGCCTGGGCACGGACGTCAAGCGCGGCAAGGTCAGGACGACGGTCACGGCGGCGGACTGGTACGCCCAGGACTGGCTGCCGATGCCCTATCCGCCGAGCGACGTGAAGGTCTCCGGCCGCTGGCGGTACGAGCCCGTCGGCATGTCGCTCGTCGGCGACCACGGCCAGAACACGCGCGGTGAGACCTACCAGGTGACCAGCCTGGACGTGCGGCCGACCGCGGAGCAGCTGGCCTCCGCGCCGGAGCCGCCGGCGGCCCTGCGTCGTGAGTACACCCGGGTGCCGTCCTCGCTGCCGAAGGTGGTGGCCCGCACCGCCCATGAGATCACCTCGGGTGCGACGAGCCATTACGAGGAAGCCGTCAAGCTTCAGGACTACTTCGCCGTCAACGGCGGCTTCGCGTACGACACCCAGGTGGAGGTCGGCCGCGGTCCGAACGCCATCGCCAACTTCCTGAAGAAGAAGCAGGGTTTCTGCGTCCACTTCTCCTTCACCATGGCGGCGATGGCCCGCACCCTCGGCATCCCGGCCCGGGTCGCGGTGGGCTTCGCGCCCGGCACCCCGCAGGCCGACGGCACGGTGGCGGTGAATCAGAAGGACGCGCACGCCTGGCCGGAGCTGTACTTCGAGGGTGTGGGCTGGACCCGCTTCGAGCCGACCCCGACCCGCGGCACCACGCCGTCGTACACCCGGTCGGACAAGCCCGGCACCTCGCTGCCGGACCAGGACCTGCCGTCCAGGAACGCGTCCTCGGCGCCCTCGGCGGCGGCCTCGCCGAGCGAGAGCTGCACGAGCGAGCTGCGCAAGCTGCAGGCCTGCGACAGCCCGTCGGCCGCGGCGGCCCCGCACGACGGGGGCGGCGGTACGGGGCCGTGGTGGTACGTGCTGATCGGGCTGGCCGTGCTGGTGGTGTCGGCCGTTCCCCTGTCGCCGCTGTTGTGGCGGACGCGGGTGCGCTCGCTGCGGCTGGGCGCGCACCCGCGGACCGCGGAGGGCACGGCGGCGCACACCCTGGCCGTCTGGCAGGAGCTGACGGACAGCGCCTGGGACCACGGCATCCCGCCGGACGAGTCGCTGACCCCGCGCAGGGCGGCCGCCCGGATCGTCCGGCTCGGGCATCTGGATCCGGCTGCCGGAGCCGCGGTGCACCGGGTGGCGGACGCGGTGGAGCAGGTGCTGTACGCGCCGCGGCCGCGGCCGGCCGCCGGTGCGGCGCAGGACGTGCGCCGGGTGATCGAGGCGCTGCACGGCACGGTCGGCACCAGGACGCGGCTGCGGGCGCGATTCCTGCCCCGCTCGGTCGTGCGCGTGCTGTGGGCGGCGTGGGCCCGCTGGTCGGCGCTCACGGCCCGGGCCGCAGCGGTCCGGCCGACGCCACGACGGCCGTCGGGGCAGCAGGGCTAGCGGCTGGAGGCTGGGACCGTGTGCCGGACCGGACAGGTCCGGCATACGGGTGAGGGGTGACCACCGGTCGGTGGTCACCCCTCACGGAGTTCTGCTGCTGTCGGCGGAGAACCGCGGCCCGGTCAGTGGCCCTGTTCGTCCCGGCGGCGCTGCCAGCGCTGCTCGATCCGGTCCATCACGGAGCGCTTCGGCCGTGCCTGGCGGCGAGCGCCGCCCGCGGGCTGTTCACCGGGCTTGGGGGCCTTCCGCCAGCCGGTGACGGCGAGTACGGCGCAGCCCAGCATGACGAGGAAACCCACCACGCTGACCCAGATCAGCTGCGCGACCATTCCGGCCATGAGGAGCGCGATACCGACGAGGAAGCCTGCGACCGCCTGGTAGACCCGCCGCCGGGTGTACGTACGCAGCCCGCTTCCCTCGAGCGCCGACGCGAACTTGGGATCTTCGGCGTACAGCGCTCGCTCCATCTGCTCGAGCATGCGCTGCTCGTGCTCCGAGAGCGGCACGGAGTCCTCCTCATCGTGCAGTCGCCGGGGCGACCCGGGGGGTCCCTTCAGGATAGGCAGGGAATCGCCCCCGTGAAACCCGCCCCTCTACGCCAATCGGCCAGCCGGAATCCGTCATGGCCGTCCCAGCTCGCTGAGGCTTCCATTCCCCGGCGGCCGACCCGTCATGCCGGGTGGTGCACCTCGATCATACGGCGCAAACCCCTCGATCGGGGGGCTTGTGGCGTACTCCATCCGCTGCCGAGCCCCTGATCAGCGGCTGGTCCCGGCCGTGCGCTCACACCTCGGCGGCACCGGGGGTCTCGCCGAGCACATGCAGCTGGGTGGCGACGGCGTGGAACGCGGGCACCTCGGCCGCCGCGGCCTCCAGCTTCAGCAGCGCGTCGAGAGCGCCGGGCTCGGTGTCCACCAGGACGCCGGGCACGAGGTCGGCGAAGACCCGCACGCCGTGCACGGCGCCGACCCGCAGACCCGCGCCCTCGACCAGCGCGGTGAGCTGCTCGGCGGTGAAGCGGCGCGGCATCGGGTCGCCGCTGCCCCAGCGGCCGTCGGGGTCCTCGAGGGCCTGACCGGCCTCCTTGAAGTGGCCGGCGAGGGCGCGGGCGAGCACGGCGCCGCCGAGACCCGCCGCGAGCAGGCTGAGGACGCCTTCGGAGCGCAGCGCGGCGACGGCGTTGCGGACGCCCTCGGCCGGGTCGTCCACGTACTCCAGGACGCCGTGGCACAGCACGGCGTCGTAACCGCCGCGCTCGACCACGTCGAACAGGCCGTGGGCGTCGCCCTGGACACCCCGGACCCGGTCGGCGACGCCGGCCTCGGCGGCGCGGCGCTCCAGCGCGAAGAGCGCGTTGGGACTGGGGTCGACCACGGTGACGCGGTGGCCGAGGCGGGCGACGGGCACGGCGAAGTTGCCGCTGCCGCCTCCGGTGTCGAGGACGTCCAGCGAGTCCCGCCCCGTGGCCTTGACCCGGCGGTCGAGGGCGTCCTGGAGGACCTCCCAGACCACGGCGGTACGGAGAGAGGCGCGGGGGCGCATCGGGTCCGACACGGCAGTTGACTCCTCGGCAGGGCTGGAAGGCTGAAGGCCACTCCACCCTATTGCCTCCGGTGCCCTGCCGGCCCACCGCGCCCGACTACGGCGGTGTCCGTCTCGCACGGCGGACGAACCGGTGGTCAGCCCGCGTCCGGGAGGTCGCCGCGCGTTCCCGGGCCGTCCGGTTCGCCGGTGTCCCGGCGGGGCTGGGGCAGGACCGGCTGGAGGACGAGCATCCGCTCCACGATGCGCAGGAACATCGCCACGTCCCGTATCAGGTCGTCGGCGTCCCGCCGGCTCGCCGCCCCCTGGATGCCCGCCTCGGCCCGGGCCCGGCGGGCGGCACCGGAGGCGAACAGCGCGCTCCACTCGGTCAGCTCGGGGGCGACCTCGGGCAGCACTTCCCAGGCGCTGCGGATCCGGGCCCGGCGGCGGGGTGAGGTCTCGGGGCGGCCCCGGCCGGCGAGCACGGCGGCGGCGGTACGCAGGGCGGCGAGGTGGGCCGTCGCATAGCGCTCGTTGGGCGTGTCCAGGACGGTGGCCTCCTCCAGGCCGGCCCGGGCCTGGGCGAGCAGGTCGAGGACGGCGGGCGGGGCCGTGGCCCGGCGGAGCACGGGGTGCACGTCGCTCGCCGGGCCGGTCAGTGAGGGGGCGGGGCCGGTCAGTGAGGGGGCAGGGCCGGTGGCGCGGCGCCGACGGGCGGCGGCTGCGGACGAGTTGGCCATGACGAACCTCCTGTCGTCTGGGTGACGGCACGGGTGCCGTATGTGCCCATCGTGAGGTATGGCACTGACAATCCGTTCTGACCTGGCCTTTTGCCTCGATCGTAGGTTCGGGCGTACTTTTGTACTGACCAGTCAGTTCAAATATGTCAGGCAGGGGGGCTTGTGGACGGCGTGGACGTCACGGCCGAAGGCCTCGGACTCAAGGGGCCACGGGGGTGGGCCTTCCGTGGCATCACCCTCGACGCGGAGCCCGGCTCACTGATCGCGATCGAGGGACCGTCCGGCTCCGGCCGTACGTGTCTGCTGCTCGCGCTCACGGGACGGATGAAGCCCACCGAAGGAGTGGCCGCGGTGGGCGAGTTCAAACTTCCCCGGCACATGGCGGCCGTGCGCCGGATCGGCGCAGTGGCCAACGTGGCCGGCGTGACCGATCTGGAGCCGGCCCTGACCGTGGGCGAGCATCTGCGCGAACGGGCCCTGCTGCAGCGCAGGTTCGGCGACTCCCTGCGCGAGGTGCTGCGGCCTCGCGTCCAGCCCACGCACGAGGCGCGACTGCGGATCGACGCGGCCCTGGCCGCCGCCGGACTGGACCTCGAAACGCTGCCCAAGGGCTCGCGGACGGCCGTGCGCGATCTGGAGCGGCTCCAGGAGCTGCGCCTGTCCGTGGCCCTGGCCCTCGTGGGCCGGCCCCGGCTGGTCGGTGTGGACGACATCGACATGAAGCTGTCGGACGCCGAACGTGCCGAGGTCTGGGACCTGTTGCGCTCCCTCACGCGCGCGGGGACGACGGTCCTGGCCGTGTGCCGCACCGCTGTCGAGGGCTGTGTGACCGTGCCGACGGAACGGCCGGACGCCGGCCGGAGGAACACCCGGCAGCCGGACGCCGAGCAGAAGGGCGCCGAGCAGGAGGGCGCCGAGGCCGACGCCACAGCCGAGGCCGGCACCGAGGCGGACATCGATCCGGCCGATCGGAAGGAGGGTGCCGGCGATGCGCTCACCGAGGCTGGCCGCGCTTGAGCTGAGGCGTTTCGGGCGCGGGAAGCTGCCACGCGCCGCCCTGGTCGCACTCCTCGTGCTGCCCCTGCTCTACGGCGCCCTGTACCTGTGGTCGTTCTGGGACCCGTACGGGCGGCTGGACCGCATCCCGGTGGCCCTGGTGAACGACGACAAGGGGGCCACGGCGGCCGGGAAGAAGGTCGCCGCCGGTGACGACATCGTCGACGGACTGCGCGACAGCCGGACCTTCGAGTGGCACGAGGTGAGCGACGAAGAGGCCCGCAAGGGTGTCGAGGACGGCACCTACTACCTGTCGCTGACCATGCCGGCCGACTTCAGCAGCCGGATCGCGTCCAGTTCGGGCGACTCCCCCGAGACCGGTGCCCTCCGGGTGCGCACCAACGACGCGAACAACTACATCGTCGGCCAGATCTCCCGCACCGTCTTCAACGAGGTGCGCTCGGCCGCGTCCACGAAGGCCTCCCGGACCTTCCTGGACAAGATCTTCGTGTCCTTCTCCGGCATCCACGACAAGACCGTCACGGCCGCCGGGGGCGCCGACAAACTGAACAACGGCATCGGGAAGGCGGAGAAGGGCTCCAAGGACCTCGCCGACGGGCTGAAGGACGCCAAAAGTGGCAGCGGCAAGCTGGCCAAGGGCCTGAAGAAGCTCGACAAGGGCGCCGGTGACCTGCAGGACGGTTCACGGCAGGTCGCCGACGGCACCCAGCGGCTCGCCGACAAGGTCAACGGCGTCTACGCCGAGGCGGGCCCGTTCCTGAAGACCGACGAGAAGACCATCGGGGACACCGCCCGGCTGGTCGCCGACTCGGCCAAGGCGGTCCAGGACAACCTCGACGTCCTGGTGAAGCGCGCGCCGGGCGCCGCCAAGGCCGCCCACGCGTCCTCCGCCGTCCTGGACGAGGTCTACCGGGCACGCTGCGAGACCGCGACCGTCCCCGACCCGGCCTGCCCGGCACTGAAGCGGGCCAAAACTGCCGCCGCCGACGTGGCCACCGTCGCCGACGACCTCAACACGCTGATCGCGGACCAGGACGGCGACCTGAAGACGATGCGGGACAACCTCGGCACGCTGCGGAAGCAGGCCTTGGCCCTCGAAAAGCGCGCACCGCACCTCTCGGAGGACGTCGACGACGCCGTCAAGAAGATCAACAAGCTGAACGCCGGGGCGCACAAGGTCGCCACCGGAGCCGAGAAGCTGCACACCGGCCTCGGTACCGCCCGCACCGGCGCGGTGAAGCTGGACAAGGGCATCGGCACCGCCGAGTCGGGCGCCCAGACCCTGAACGGCGGCCTGTACAAACTCTCCGACGGCTCCGGGAAGCTGGCCGGCGGACTGCACGACGGCGCCAGGAAGATCCCCGACTACGACAAGCAGGACCGCGACCAGCGCACCGGAGTGATGGCCGACCCGGTCCAGCTGGCCTCCCACGACCTGCACAAGGCACCGAACTACGGCACCGGGTTCGCCCCGTACTTCATTCCGCTGTCCCTGTGGGTGGGCGCGATGGTGGCCTACATGCTGATCCCGCCGCTCAACCGGCGCGCTCTGGCGGCCGGTTCCCCGGCCTGGCGGATCGCGCTGGCCGGCTGGCTGCCGGTGGTCGCGGTGGGCGTGCTGCAGGTGGCCGCCCTGATGGCCGTACTGCACTGGGCGATCGGCCTGCAGATGCTGCGCGCGGCCGGCACGATCGGCTTCCTGTTCCTGGTCACGGCGTGTTTCGGGGCGATCGTGCAGTGGCTGAACGCCCGCTTCGGCGCGGCCGGCCGGATCCTGGTCCTCGCCCTGCTCATGCTCCAGCTGACCTCGGCGGGCGGCACGTACCCGGTGCAGACCAGTCCGGGCTTCTTCAGCGCGATCCACCCGTTCCTGCCGATGAGCTACATCGTGGAGGCGTTGCGCCGGCTGATCACGGGCGGCGGCCTCGGCCCGGTATGGCAGGCGTGCGTGGTGCTCACCGCGTTCACCGCGGGCGCCCTGGCGCTGACCGCCCTCACGGCCCGGCGCCGCCAGGTGTGGACGCTGGACCGGCTGCACCCCGAGCTGAGCCTGTGATCCCCGCGGAGACCCGGCACGCGCGCGTACCTGTGAGAATCGGGGCCATGGAAAGCACCAGCGCCCGGTCCGGCGGCAGCACGCGCCGCGAGGCCACCCGGCAGAAGCTCTACGAGGCGGCCGTCACGCTCATCGCCGAGCAGGGCTTCTCCGCGACCACGGTGGACGAGATCGCCGAGCGGGCCGGCGTCGCGAAGGGCACGGTCTACTACAACTTCGCGAGCAAGTCGGTTCTCTTCGAGGAGTTGCTGAGGCACGGCGTGGGCCTGCTCACCGCATCCCTGCGGGAGGCGGCCGAGGGGACGGCGCGGGCGGGCGGCAGCAAGGTGGACGCGCTGGACGCGATGATCCGCGCGGGCCTGGTCTTCATCGACCGCTACCCGGCCTTCACCCAGCTGTATGTGGCCGAGCTGTGGCGCACCAACCGGGCCTGGCAGTCCACCTTGATGGTGGTCCGGCAGGAGGCCGTCGCGGTGGTCGAGGGGGTGCTGCGCGAGGGCGTGGCAGCCGGCGAGTTCAGCGACGAGATCGATGTCCAGCTGTCGGCGGCCGCGCTGGTCGGCATGGTCCTGGTGGCCGCGCTGGACTGGAAGTCCTTCCAGCCGGAGCGCTCCCTGGACGACGTCCACGCGGCGCTGTCCCGGCTGCTCCAGGGCCGGGTCAGCGGCAGGGTCTGAGCCCCGGTGCGAGCGCACGGGGAAGGGCGCCGGTCCGCTGCCGGACCGGCGCCTTCCTTTCCCCCGTGCCTCCCCCGGGACCCCCGTGTCTCGCTTCCGCCGACGGATCGGCGGAAGGAGCGGCCGGTGGGCGGGCGCCGTTCCGCCGCCCCGTGTCGGCGGTGCCGGGCACGCCCCCTGCCGTGCCTCCACTCTCCCGTCTCGGGGGTCGGCGCCCCATCCGCGCGCGTACTCATCTGACCGTCTAGGTACGCGTACTCAGCCGTCCGCGTGCGTGCCCACGACTCCGGCCCGCCGACTGGCTACGATCGCGTCCGTGTCCGTACTCCCTCTCGTCTTCACCAGCGGCTGGGCCAGCGGCATCAACGCCTACGCGGTGGTGCTGCTGCTCGGTCTGTTCGGCCTGACGGGGGTGAGCGACGACGTCCCGCAGACGTTGCAGCGCCCGGAGGTACTGATCGTCGCGGGCGTGCTGTTCCTGTGCGAGGCGGTCGCCGACAAGATCCCGTACGTCGACTCGGCGTGGGACTCCGTGCACACGGTGGTCCGGCCGCTCGCGGGCGCCTGGGTGGGTGCGCTGCTCGCCGGGCAGAGCGGTTCGGTCCCGGATGTGGCGGCCGGGCTGCTCGGCGGTTCGACGGCCCTGGCCAGTCACACCGTCAAGGCGGGGACGCGGATGGCCGTCAACACCTCGCCGGAGCCGTTCAGCAACGTCGCACTGAGCCTCGCCGAGGACCTCGGAGTGGGCGCCCTCGTGTCGTTCGCGATGTTCGACCCGGAGGCGGCGGCGATCATCGCGGGCGTCCTGCTGGCCGGCGGGCTGCTGACGCTGGTGTTCCTCGTCTCGCGGATCCGGCGCTTCCTGCGGCGCCGGGCGCAGCGGCGAGAGGAGCGGCGCCTGGCGTCGCGGTCGCCCTGACCCGCTCCACCGCGGCCCGCCGACCGGATTGTCGGTGGCGGTCGATAAAGTCGCGGGCATGGCACGGATTGCGGTGATGGGCGCCGGGATGGGCGCGATGGCGTCCGCTGCCCGGCTGGCCGTCGCGGGCCACCGGGTGGTGGTGTACGAGCGCACGGATACGTACGGCGGTGCGGTGCGCCGGTTCGAGCGGGACGGGTTCGCCTTCGACACCGGCCCGGGGCTGCTGACGCTGCCCGCCGTGTACCGCGATCTGTTCGTCAAGACCGGCAAGGAACCGCTGGAGGACCGCGTCGAGCTGGTCCAGGTCGACCCGGCCGCGCGGCACGTCTTCGCGGACGGCACCGAGGTGTCCCTGCCGAACGCCTCGCGCGCGGGTGTGGTCGCGGCCCTGGACGAGGCGCTGGGCGCGGGGGCGGGCGAGCGCTGGGGCGACTTCCTGGTGCGGGCCCGCGAAGCCTGGGACCGCACCCGCCGACCGCTGCTGGAGGAGCCGCTGTGGCCCGACTGGCCGGTGCTGGAGCAACGGGAGCCGTATCCGGGGGTTGCGCACAAGCGGCTGCTGCGCACGCGGAGGGCGGTCAAGCTGCACGAGATCGGCGCGTGGGAGCTGCGCGACCCGCGGCTGGCGACGCTGCTCGAGGGCTACGCGCTCGCGTACGGCATCGATCCCGGGACGGCCCCCGCGAGCGCGGCCGTGCTGCCCTACATGGAGCACGCCTTCGGCACCTGGTACGTGCGCGGCGGCATCCGGGAGCTGGCGCGCGCGGTGTACGAGCGGTGCCTGGAGCGGCGCGTCGAGTTCGTCTTCGGCGCGGAGGTCACCCGGGTCCTGGAGAAGGACGGCCGGGCGGCGGGGCTGGAGTTGCGCGACGGCACGGTGGCCGAGGCGGACTTCGTCGTCGGCACGGGCCCCCGGCGGCTGGGCGGCCTGGTCGCGGGCAGGGAACTGTACGGCGCGCAGGACGTGCGCCCGGAGCCCGAGGACCGCTACCCGGGCCGGATGGTCGTGTGCCTGGCCCTGCGCGGCGCGCGGGAGCCGGGCGCCGCGCACCGCACGGTGGTGCACTCGGCCGACGGCGAGGGTGCTCTGGACCTGTTCCGCCAGGGGGTGCTGCCGGATCTGCCGACGGTCGTCGTGGACCGGCCGGACGACCCGGCCCTGCGCCCCTCCGGGGAGCACGAGTCCGTGGTGCTGACGGCGACGGTGCCGCCGTCGACGGAGTACGACTGGGCCGCGCCGGGCGCCGCCGGCGCCGCCGCGGACCGGCTGGTCGCCGCCGCCGAGCGTGCCGTGCCGGGGCTGCGCGAGCGGGTGCTGTGGCGCGAGGTGCGCACACCCCTGGACACCGAGCGGGAGACGGGCGCCACGGGCGGTGCGGTTCCGCCACCCGCGCTGGCCGCCCCGGAGGGGGTGCTGCACCCGGCCAACACCACGGCGCTGCCGGGCCTGTTCACCGCCGGCGGCTGGTCCCACCCCGGCGGCGGCCTGCCGCACGCGGGCATGTCGGGGGCGCTGGTGGCCGGGCTGATCGTGGAGGGGCCGCAGTTCCGCGGCTCGCAGTGAGCCGGGGCCCGGCGCGTCAGAAGCGGTACTGCTCGTCGTACCCGGCGCCGGGCTGCGGCTGGGGATGGCCGCCCGCCTGGTACGGATACGGCTGCTCCTGCGGGAGTTCGCCGCCGTAGGTCTCGTCGGTGCGCTGCTGCGGCACCCACACCCCGCCGGCCGGGGTCTCGCCGTAGCCCCCGGTGGCGTACGGGTCCTGGGCGTAGCTCTGCTGGCCGTACTGCTGCTGCCCGTAGCCGGTGTCGTACGAGGTGTCGGCGTAGGACTGGGTGCCGATGTACGGGTCGGAGTAGTTGGCGTAACCCTGCTGACCGCTGGTGTCGTAGCCGTAGCTCTGCTGGGCGTAGCCCGGGTAGTCGTAGGCGTGGTTCTGGTCGGCGCCCTGGGGCTGGGCGGCGCCGGCGTACGCGGCGGTGTCGCCGTAGACGCCGTAGGAGCCGGTGTCGTCGGGGAGGGGCTGGGGCGCGTAGACGGCGGTGGACTCGGCGGCGGTCGGCTCGCCGGGGCGGGCCGGGGTGAAGACGTCGTCGCGGTCGTAGTCGTCGTCACCGTAGGTGAGACGGTCGCGGCCGTGGTCGGCGTCCCGGTCGTCGGCGCCTTCCCCGGCCTCGGGGCCGAAGACCTCGGGGGCCGGGCCCTGGTGCTCCGCCCTGCCGCGGCGGCGCTTGGTCCCGCCGCCGGTCTCGGCGTCGGGGCGCTTGACCGCCCAGCCGGCCGCGAAGCCGCGGCGGAACGACAGCGTGACGTAGGTCTGCCCGAGCGCGAAGGCGATGGCGCCCAGGCCGATCACGACGACGGACGGCATCAGCACACCGAGTACGACACCGAGGAAGCCGACGAAGGCGAGCAGCCGCCAGCGCAGTCGCGCCTTGTACTGCAGGAGCACCTCGCCCAGCAACCACAGTGCGACGATGCCGAACGCGATGTAGAGGACCGTCCAGCCCATGTACGCCCCTCTCCCAGTGACCGCTACGCAGTGTGTCGTACCGCGGTGCGGCCGGTCTAGGCCTGCGGGGGATGGTGCAGGCCCAGGTTCTCGTAGATTTCCAGGGTCGCCGTGGAGTTGTTGAGCGTGATGAAGTGCAATCCGGGCACTCCCTCGGCCAGCAGCCGCGCGCAGAACTCGGTGGCGAACTCGATACCGATGGAGCGTACCGCCGCCGGATCGTCCTTCGCTGTGAGGATCCGCTCTTTCAGGGCGTCCGGGAAGACGGCGTTGCTGAGCTTGGGCAGCCGTTCCAGCATCTTCACGCTGGTGACCGGCAGGACCTCGGGAATGACCGGGGTGTCGCAGCCCGCGGCCACCACGCGGTCGCGCAGCCGAAGATACGACTCCGGCCGGAAGAACATCTGTGTGATGGCGTAGTCGGCGCCCGCGCGGCACTTGTCCACGAAGTGGGCCACGTCGGTGTCCCAGTCCGTGGAGCGCGGGTGCATCTCCGGGAACGCGGCCACCCCCACGCAGAAGTCGCCCGACTCCTTGATGAGCCGGACGAGTTCGGCGGCGTAGGCCAGACCACGGGGGTGCGGCACCCAGTCGCCCATGGGGTCGCCGGGCGGGTCGCCACGCACGGCGAGCATGTTGCGGATGCCGGCGTCGGCGTACTGGCCGATGATGTTGCGCAGTTCGGCGATGGAGTGGTCGACCGCGGTGAGGTGGGCGACCGGGGTGAGCGTGGTGTCGACGACGATCTGCTGGGTCTCCTTGACCGTGCCCGCGCGGGTCGAGCCGCCGGCGCCGTAGGTCACGGAGACGAAGTCGGGGGCGACCGCCTCGACCCGCCGGAGCGCGCTCCACAGGTTCCGCTCACCCTTGGGGGTCTTCGGCGCCGAGAACTCGAACGAATACGTCGTTTTGCCGGCGGCGAGGATGTCACGCACGGTGCGTGCGCGATCAGTCCTGGTGGATGCGGTTCCGAGGGCCATACCCGCAGGTTAGCCAGGGGTGGGCGGTCCCCCAACCGGACAGCGGAAATTTGCCCGATTTGTCGACTTCCTGTCCAGCAGGTGGACAGCCGGCCTCCGCCCGGGGCCGGCCGGCCCGCTACGTCGCGTCCCGCAGCCGCTTGGTGAACTGCGCCGCCGCGGCTCCCGGGTCGTCCGCCTCGGTGATCGCGCGGACCACGACCACCCGGCGGGCACCGGCGTCCAGCACCTCGTCCAGGTTTCCGAGGTCGATGCCGCCGATGGCGAACCAGGGACGGTCGGTGCCGAGACCGGCCGTGTGGCGGACCAGGTCGAGGCCGGGGGCGTGCCGGCCGGGCTTGGTGGGGGTGGGCCAGCACGGGCCGGTGCAGAAGTAGTCCACACCCTCCTGGACGGCGGCCGCGGCGGCCTCGGCCTCGGCGTGCGTGGAACGGCCGATCAGGACGTCCTCGCCGAGGACCGCGCGGGCCGCCGGGACCGGCAGATCACCCTGGCCGAGGTGCAGCACGTCTGCGCCGGCGGCGTGGGCGACATCCGCGCGGTCGTTGACCGCGAGCAGCTTGCCGTGCCGGGCGCAGGCGTCGGCGAAGACCCGCAGGTGCTCCAGCTCCTCGGCGGCCTCCATGCCCTTGTCGCGCAGCTGCACGACGTCCACGCCGCCCGCGAGCACCGCGTCCAGGAACTCGGCGAGGTCGCCCTGGCGCCTGCGGGCGTCCGTGCAGAGGTACACGCGGGCGTCGGCGAGCGCTGCGCGGGCGGTGTCGGACATGCGTGGGTCCCCCCGTGGTCGGTATGCCTGGTATTTCTCCGGGTGGCGTACGGGCGCGGGCCCGCACGCCACCCCCTGATGCGGTTCGGCTCAGACGGCGAGCGCCTGGGCGCGGCGCTTCACCTCCGTGCCGCGATTCTCGCTCAGGGCCTGCGCGGGGGTGCCGGGCAGGGTCGGGTCAGGGGTGAAGAGCCATTCGATCATCTCTTCGTCCGTGAAGCCGTCGTCCCGCAGGAGCGTCAGGGTCCCGGACAGGCCCTTGACCACCTTGTCCCCGTCGATGAAGGCGGCGGGGACGTGCAGCGCCCGGTTCTCACCTCGGCGTACGGCGATGAGCTGGCCGTCCTTGACCAGCTGCCGCACACGCGTCACCTCGACGCCGAGCTGTTCGGCGATGTCGGGGAGGGTGAGCCAGTCGGGGACGAGAGCATCGATCTTTGCGTCAATCTCGGTCACGGAATCTAGCCTGCCATCCCCCACCGACAGTCGGAAGCCAGGCAGGTCCACCCGGGAGGACGTACTAGTCGACGGTGGCGTCCTTCAGGGGCCTGGCCGGATCGGCCAGCGCCTCGGGATCAAGCGGCCGGCCGGCCTCGATCAGCCGCCGCCCCTGGGCCAGGTCGCGCGGCCGGCCCACGGCCAGCAGGGCCACCAACCGGTCCTCGCGCAGCCAGCACACCGTCCAGGCCGGGCCCGCCGGGTCGCCCCGCCACACCAGGCGGTCGGCCGCGGCGTGGTGGCCGGCGTACTGGACGAAGCGGCCGAACTGCTCGGACCAGAAGTAGGGCACCGGGTCGTAGACCGCCGGGATCTCACCGAGGATGTTCGCGGCGACCGTGCGGGGACCCTGGAGGGCGTTGTCCCAGTGGTGCACGAGCAGCCGTTCGCCGTAGCGCGCCGAGGGAAAGGAGGCGCAGTCGCCGACGGCGTACACGTCCTCGGCGCTGGTGCGCAGGTGAGCGTCGGCGAGGACCTCGCCGTGCCGACCCAACTCGATGCCGGAGCCGGCCAGCCAGCCGGTGGCGGGGCGGGCACCGATGCCGACGACCACGGCGCCCGCGGGCAGCCGCGTGCCGTCGGCGAGCACCACCGCGCCGGGTTCGACGCGCTGCACGCGCGCGTCGGTACGCAGTTCGGCGCCGCTGTCGGCGTACCAGGCGGCCATGGGCGCGGCCACCTCGGCGGGCAGGGCGCCCACGAGCGGCCGGCCGGCCGCCTCGACGACGGTCACGGCGCAGCCCGCCTCCCGAGCCGCCGTGGCGAACTCGGCGCCGATCCAGCCGGCGCCGACGACCACGACGTCGTGCTGCCGGGCGAGCACGGGCCGCAGCCGTTCGGCGTCGTCCAGGGTGCGCAGCAGGTGCACGCCGGGCACGCCTTCGGTGCCGGGCAGGGTGATCGGTTCCGCGCCCGTGGCGAGGACCAGGACGTCGTACGGCACCGGACCCGCCTCGGTGTCCAGCTCGTGTTCGGCGGGGCGCAGGCCCAGTACCTCGCAGCCGAGCCGCAGCTCGACGCCGAGCGCCTCGAAGTCCACGTCGAAGGCGGAGTCCTCGGCCTTGCCGAGCAGCACGGCCTTCGACAGCGGCGGCCGGTCATACGGCTGGTGCGGCTCGGCGCCGATGACGGCCACCGGGCCCCTGAAGCCCCTTTCCCGCAGGGCGACCGCGGTCTGCACCCCGGCCATGCCCGCGCCCACGACGACCACGCGCCGCGCCTGTGACGTGCCCTGTACCGCTGTCTGCTCGCTCACCTGATCACCATAGTCACGTGACAGTTTGTCAGTCAGGGGGCGTGCTCGGTGACCTGCTCCACAACGCTCGTCCCCCTGCCGGGCCGCGACTCCCACTCCCAGTCCTCCTCGAGCCGCACGCGGCCGTCGGGCAGCTCCACAACCTTCGAGACGCAGTGCCCGGAGGACGTCGTCCCGTCGGCCCTGAGCTGCACGTACCGGAAGTCCAGCCGGTCGCCCTCGCGGGTGCCGACCAGATGGCCGCGCACGACGTCGCCGCCCGCGTACTCGGCCCAGATCTCGCCGTCCTTCTCGTGGTAGGCGAAGCGGGTACGCGTGCCCACCTGACCTGGGGCCTGGTCGGCGACGGGGGCGAGGATCAGTCCGTCGAGCGGGCGGGCCATGGGCGGGGCTCCCTTACGGGTGACGAGCGCTGCGGGCTAGGGTGGCCACCGTACAAGCACTCGCGGGAGCCCGGACGCACCGGGCTGAGAGGGAGGCTGGCGGCCTCCGACCGTACGAACCTGATCCGGGTCATGCCGGCGAAGGGAGGGGCTGGACGCCCATGTCGTCACGTACGTCCGACGTCCTCGTCATCGGGGGCGGAATCATCGGCCTGGTCACGGCCTGGCGCGCGGCGCAGCGCGGGCTCGCCACGGCCGTGGTGGACCCCGAGCCCGGCGGCGGGGCCGCGCGCGTCGCGGCCGGGATGCTGGCCGCGGTCACCGAACTGCACTACGGCGAGGAGACGCTGCTCGCCCTGAACCTGGAATCGGCCCGCCGCTACCCGGACTTCGCGGCCGAGCTGGCCGAACTGACCGGCCACGACCTCGGCTACCGCCGCTGCGGCACCCTCGCGGTCGCGCTGGACGCCGACGACCGCGCTCATCTGCGCGAACTGCACGCGCTGCAGCAGCGTTCGGGCCTGGAGTCGGTGTGGCTGTCGGGGCGGGACTGCCGCCGCCTGGAGCCGATGCTGGCGCCCGGGGTGCGCGGCGGGCTGCGGGTCGACGGCGACCACCAGATCGACCCGCGGCGGCTGGCGGCGGCCCTGGTGACCGCATGCGAGCGCGCCGGGGTGGTGTTCCACCGCGGGTGGGCCGAACGCCTCGACGTCCTGCGGGACCGGGCGGCCGGCGTGACCACGGCGGACGGCACCGAGTTGCGCGCGGAGCAGGTCGTGCTCGCCGCCGGAAGCATGAGCGGCCGGCTCGCGGGCGTGCCGGAGGCGCTGCTGCCGCCGGTACGGCCGGTGAAGGGGCAGGTGCTCCGGCTGACCGTGCCCCGCCGCTTCGCGCCGTTCCTGAGCCGGACCGTGCGGGCCGTCGTCCGCGGCAGCCACGTCTATCTGGTGCCCCGCGAGAACGGCGAACTGGTCGTCGGCGCGACCAGTGAGGAACTGGGCTGGGACACGACGGTCACGGCGGGCGGCGTGTACGAACTGCTGCGCGACGCGCACGAGCTGGTGCCGGGGATCACCGAGCTGCCCCTCACCGAGACCCGGGCCGGACTGCGTCCCGGCTCCCCGGACAACGCGCCGCTGCTCGGCCCGTCCGGGCTGGACGGACTGCTGCTGGCCACCGGGCACTACCGCAACGGGGTGCTGCTCACGCCGGTCACCGGGGACGTCCTGGCGCACGCGCTGGTCGCCGGTGAACTCCCCGCGGAAGCCCACCCGTTCACCCCGATGCGCTTCGCCGCCGTACCGCCGGAGCAGCCCGCACGCCTCATGGAGCAGCGCGCATGACCAGGTCCGTCACCATCTCCGTCAACGGGGAGCGCCGGGAGATCGCCCCGGGCACCGCTCTCGACACCCTCGTCAGGACCCTCACCCCGGCGCCCTCCGGGGTGGCGGCCGCCGTCAACGAGACCGTCGTCCCGCGCACCCGGTGGGCGGCCACCGCGCTCACCGAGGGCGACCGTGTCGAAGTGCTCACCGCCGTGCAAGGAGGCTGACCATGGCCGACGATCCCTTCGTCCTCGGCGGTGTGCCCTTCGGCTCCCGGCTGATCATGGGCACGGGCGGCGCGCCCAGCCTGGAGGTGCTGGAACGGGCGCTGACCGCCTCCGGCACGGAGCTGACCACGGTCGCGATGCGGCGCGTGGACCCCTCCGTGCACGGCTCGGTGCTGTCGGTGCTGGAGAAGCTGGGCATCCGGGTGCTGCCGAACACGGCGGGCTGTTTCACCGCCGGGGAGGCCGTGCTGACCGCCCGGCTGGCCCGCGAGGCGCTCGGCACGGACCTGGTCAAGCTGGAGGTCATCGCCGACGAGCGGACGCTGCTGCCGGACCCGATGGAGCTGCTGGAGGCGGCGGAGACGCTGGTCGACGACGGGTTCACGGTGCTGCCGTACACCAACGACGATCCTGTGCTCGCGCGGAAGCTGGAGGATGTGGGCTGTGCGGCGGTGATGCCGCTGGGCTCGCCGATCGGCTCCGGGCTCGGCATCCGCAATCCGCACAACTTCCAGCTGATCGTGGAGCACGCGCGTGTGCCGGTGATCCTGGACGCGGGGGCCGGTACGGCGTCCGACGTGGCGCTGGCGATGGAGCTGGGGTGCTCGGGGGTGATGCTGGCCTCCGCGGTGACCCGGGCGCAGGAGCCGGAGACGATGGCCGCGGCCATGAGGCACGCCGTGCGGGCGGGCCGGCTGGCCCGGCTGGCGGGGCGGATCCCGCGCCGTCACTTCGCCGAGGCCTCCTCCCCCACCGAGGGGCGTGCGCACCTGGACCCCGAGCGCCCCGCCTTCCGGTCGCGCAACAGTCACAGCTCTGCTGCATTCCGCCCCGGCGACGGCGCAGGGGGCGGGGGTGTCGGTCGCCCCTCGTAGACTCCTCTGCGTGGATACGACCCTTCAGGACCCCCTCGTCGGGCAGGTGCTCGACGGCCGTTATCGCGTCGACGCGCGGATCGCCGCCGGCGGGATGGCCACGGTCTACCGGGCCCTGGACACCCGCCTGGACCGCGTCCTCGCGCTGAAGGTGATGCACCCGACGCTCGCGGTCGACGGGTCCTTCGTCGAGCGGTTCATCCGGGAGGCGAAGTCCGTCGCCCGGCTCGACCACCCCAACGTGGTGCAGGTCTTCGACCAGGGCAACGACGGGTCGTACGTGTACCTGGCGATGGAGTACGTCGCCGGGTGCACCCTGCGGGACGTGCTGCGCGAGCGGGGCGCGGTGCGGCCGCGGGCCGCGCTGGACATCCTGGAGCCGGTGCTGGCCGCGCTCGGTGCCGCGCACCGGGCCGGGTTCGTGCACCGTGACATGAAGCCCGAGAACGTCCTGATAGGCGACGACGGGCGGGTCAAGGTCGCCGACTTCGGGCTGGTGCGGTCGGTGGACACCGTGACCAGCACGACCGGTGCCGTGCTCGGGACCGTGTCGTATCTCGCGCCCGAACAGATAGAGCAGGGCACCACCGACCCGCGCGTCGACGTGTACGCGTGCGGTGTCGTCCTCTACGAGATGCTGACGGGCGGGAAACCGCACGCCGGGGACTCTCCGGCGCAGGTGCTGTACAAGCACATCCACGAGGACGTGCCGCCGCCGTCGGCGCTCGTGCCGGGACTGCCGTACGAGCTGGACGAACTGGTCGCGTCGGCCACCGCGCGCAACCCGGACGTCCGCCCGCACGACGCCGTGGCGCTGCTCGGCCAGGTGCGCGAGGCTCGCCAGGCGCTGACGGATGAGCAGCTGAACGCGCTGCCGCCGCAGGCGCTGACCGCGGAGCACGACAACGCCGAGGACCGGACGAGCGTGATCCCCCGCTCACTGACCGTGCCCCGGCCGCTGCCCGTCGGCGACCAGGGTCCCGCCGAGGGCGTCGTCCAGCACACCACCCGGCTCCAGGCACCGCCGCCGCCCCGGCGGTCGAGGCGCCTGGTGCTGACGGTGCTCGCCGCCGTCCTGGTGGTGTTCGGCGTGGGCGCCGGGGTCTGGTACATCAACTCCGGCCAGTTCACGAAGGTCCCGCCGCTGCTGTCGAAGACGGAGGCGCAGGCGAGAGACCGGCTGGAGGCGGCCGGGCTCGACGTCGGGCGGGTCGAGCGGGCGTACAACGACACCGTCAAGCGCGGCACGGTCATCAGCACCGACCCGGCGCCCGGCGCCCGTATCCGGGACCACGACTCGGTGACGCTGACCGTCTCGCTCGGTCCGCAGACGGTGAAGGTGCCGGATCTGGCGGGACAGCCGCTCGCCAAGGCGCAGGCGCGGCTGAAGGCGGACGGTCTCGAGCCGGGCATGGTCACCCGGGAGTTCAGCGAGGACATCCGCACGGGGTCCGTGATCGCCACGACGCCGCGGGCGGGCATCAAGCGGCACGCCGGTTCGGCGATCGCGCTGACCGTCAGCAAGGGCAGCCCGATCGACGTCCCGGACGTCACCGACGAGGAGCTGGCCGAGGCCCGCCAGGAGCTGACGGACGCCGGACTGAGGGTGAAGGTCGCCACCGAGCGGATCAACTCCGACTACGACAAGGGCAAGGTCGCCGCGCAGAGCCCGGGTGACGGCAGGCAGGCCGCCGAGGGCGACACGGTGACGCTGACGCTGTCCAAGGGGCCGGAGATGATCGAGGTCCCGGACGTGGTGGGCTCCAGCGTGGACGACGCGAACAAGCGGCTGCGGGCCTACGGCTTCGAGGTGGACGAGGACCGCGGGCTGCTCGGGCTGTTCGGCGACACCGTGAGGAAGCAGTCGGTGGAGGGCGGCGACAAGGCGCCCAAGGGGTCGACGATCACGATCACCATCCGGTGACGGGGGTCACCGGGGAGCGTGGTCCGGGGGCAGGGGCGGGCGTGACACCCTGAACGGGTGAGTCCTGATCTGTCCTCCCTCCCCCGCAACCCCATAGGCGGTCATGTCCCGGTGGCCGGCGGCCTGCACTCCGTGGGCCTGTCGTACGCCCGCGAACTGAAGGCCGAGACCGTGCAGGTCTTCGTCGCCAACCCACGCGGCTGGGCCACCCCCGCCGGGAACCCGCGGCAGGACGAGGCGTTCCGTGCGGCGTGCGCCGAGGAGTCGGTACCGGCGTACGTCCACGCGCCCTATCTGATCAACTTCGGCTCGCACACCGAGGCGACCGTGGAGCGGTCGGTGGAGTCCCTGCGGCACTCGCTGCGGCGCGGGCGGGAGATCGGCGCGCTGGGTGTGGTGGTGCACACCGGCAGCGCGACCGGCGGCCGGGCGCGGGAGGTGGCCCTGAAGCAGGTGCGCGAGCACATGCTGCCGTTGCTGGACGAGCTGACCCAGGACGACGACCCGTTCCTGCTGCTGGAGTCGACCGCCGGGCAGGGCGCCTCGCTGTGCTCGCGCACCTGGGACTTCGGGCCGTACTTCGAGGCGCTGGACGCCCATCCGAAGCTGGGCGTGTGCCTCGACACCTGTCACATCTTCGCCGCCGGGCACGACCTGACCGGACCGAGCGGCATGCACCGGACCCTGGACCTGCTGGTCGACACGGTCGGTGAGGGCCGGCTGAAGCTGATCCACGCCAATGACTCCAAGGACGTCGCCGGCGCGCACAAGGACCGGCACGAGAACATCGGCGCCGGCCATATCGGCGAGGACCCCTTCCGCACCCTGATGACCCATCCGGCCACCGCGGGCGTCCCGCTGGTCATCGAGACGCCGGGCGGCAAGGAGGGCCACGCGGCGGACGTGGAGCGGTTGAAGAAACTCCGGGATTCCTGAAAGTTCCGGAATACCCCCGGGGGGTATACGGTTCCTGTAGACGCAGGAACCGTCACTCGACATGGGGGAAATCATGGACCACTCGGCCCATACCGAACACGAGCCCGAGCAGGCGCACCAGCACCAGCACCAGCACCAGCACCAGCACCAGCACCAGCACCAGCACCAGCACCACGGTCCCGCTTCGGCCGCCTCCTGGTCGACGGCCGTCCAGGCCACGCTGCACTGCCTCACCGGCTGCGCCATCGGCGAGGTGCTCGGCATGATCGTCGGCACGGCGCTCGGGTGGGGCAACCTGCCGACCACCCTGCTGGCGATCGTCCTGGCGTTCTTCTTCGGTTACTCGCTCACCCTGCGCGGGGTCCTGCGGGCCGGCGTCGACTTCCGCACCGCCTTCCGCGTGGCGCTGGCCGCGGACACCCTGTCCATCGCCGTGATGGAGCTGATCGACAACGGCGTGATCCTGGTCTGGCCGTCGGCGATGGACGCCACCCTGGCCGAGGCGCTGTTCTGGGTCTCACTGGCCGCCTCGCTGGTGATCGCCTTCGTGGTGACGACCCCGGTCAACAAGTGGACGATCGGACGGGGCAAGGGGCACGCCGTGGTGCACCAGTACCACCACTGACGCACCCGGAGAGCAGGAGTCAGAGCTCGGGGCCGTCCCCGGGCTCCTCCTGGTAGGAGTAGCGCTGTTCCTTCCAGGGATCGCCGATGTTGTGGTAGCCGCGCTCCTCCCAGAAGCCGCGGCGGTCGGCGGTCATGTACTCCACACCGCGGACCCACTTCGGACCCTTCCAGGCGTACAGGTGGGGCACGATCAGGCGGACCGGGAAGCCGTGCTCGGCGGTGAGGAGTTCGCCGTCCTTGTGGGTGGCGAAGAGCGTGCGGTCCGAGGCGAAGTCCGCCAGGCGCAGGTTCGAGCTGAAGCCGTACTCCGCCCAGACCATCACATGGGTGACGTCCGGAGCCGGCGGGGCCAGGTCCAGGATCGCGCGGGCCGGGACGCCGCCCCACTCCGCGCCGACCATGCTGAACTTCGTCACGCAGTGCAGATCGGCCACCACGGTGGTGTACGGCAGGGCCGTGAACTCCGCGTGGTTCCAGGTGCGCTTGTCGCCGTCGGCGGTGGCGCCGAAGACCCGGAACTCCCAGCGCTCGGACCGGAACTTGGGGACGGGCCCGTAGTGCGTGACCGGCCAGCCGCGCTGGAGCCGCTGCCCCGGCGGTAGCTCGGGCCCTGCCGCCGCTCCAGACTCTCGCTCCACCGGATGCCCCATGTATCCATCCTGACAGACCTCGGGCAGTGCCCTTGACCACGCCCAACGGAATCGGACAAGGACTACCAACTCAGCACGTACTTACTAAGTACGCACTTACTGGACGATCTTCTCCACTGGTGCAATCATGCCGCCGCACACCTCCCCGTCCCTTCGTGTGGAAGGAGCCCGCTGCGATGCAGGGCGACCCCGAGGTCATCGAGTTCCTCAACGAGCAGCTCACCGGCGAGCTGACCGCGATCAACCAGTACTTCCTGCACGCGAAGATGCAGGAGAACTTCGGCTGGACGAAGCTCGCCAAGTACACGCGGCACGAGTCGTTCGACGAGATGAAGCACGCGGAGGTGCTCACCGACCGGATCCTGTTCCTGGAGGGGCTGCCCAACTACCAGCGGCTGTTCCACGTGCGGGTGGGGCAGACGGTCCGGGAGATGTTCGAGGCGGACCGGCAGATCGAGGTGGAGGCGATCGACCGGCTCCGGCGGGGCATCAAGGTGATGCGGGAGAAGGGCGACATCACGTCGGCGAACATCTTCGAGGACATCCTCGCCGACGAGGAGCACCACATCGACTACCTCGACACCCAGCTGGAGCTGCTGGAGAAGCTCGGCGAGGCGCTCTACATCGCCCAGCTGATCGAGCAGCCGGAGAGCTAGGCGGCCTCGTCCAGAGGCGTGAGAGCTAGGCGGCCTCGTCCAGAGGCGTGAGAGCTAGGCGGCCTCGTCCAGAGGCGTGAGAGCTAGGCGGCCTCGTCCAGAGGCGTCAGGACGGACCGGCCCCGCTCGGCGAGTTCCCGGCGCGGGCAGGCGCCCCGGCCGAGGATGGCCTGGATGCGGCGTACGCACGATCCGCAGTCGGTGCCGGCCTTGCAGGCGGAGGCTATCTGGCGCGGGGTGCAGGCACCCTTCTCCGCGTGCTGCTGGACCTGCTGCTCGGTGATGCCGAAGCAACTGCAGACGTACACGCGGCTCACCTCCCGACGGGATCGCTGTCTCACTGCCATCCCGTTCCCGGTGAGGCAAACCTAACCTTACCCATCACACGGCGCCCGTAAAAGTGGATGGGGCGCGGATCAGGTGTGATCCGCGCCCCAGGGCACCCCGGGACGACTACTGGTCCCGGTACATCTCGGCCACGAGGAACGCCAGGTCCAGCGACTGGCTGCGGTTCAGGCGCGGGTCGCAGGCCGTCTCGTAGCGCTGGTGCAGGTCGTCGACGAAGATCTCGTCGCCGCCGCCCACGCACTCGGTGACGTCGTCGCCGGTCAGCTCCACATGGATGCCGCCCGGGTGGGTGCCGATCGCCTTGTGGACCTCGAAGAAGCCCTTGACCTCGTCGAGCACGTCGTCGAAGCGCCGGGTCTTGTGCCCGGAGGCCGCCTCGAAGGTGTTGCCGTGCATCGGGTCCGTCACCCAGGCGACCGTGGCGCCGGACGCCGTGACCTTCTCCACCAGCTCGGGGAGCTTGTCGCGGATCTTGCCGGCGCCCATGCGGACGATGAAGGTCAGCCGGCCCGGCTCCCGCTCGGGGTCGAGGCGGTCGATGTACTGCAGCGCCTCCTCGGCCGTCGTGCTCGGGCCGAGCTTGATGCCGATGGGGTTGCGGATCTTCGAGGCGAACTCGATGTGCGCGTGGTCCAGCTGCCGGGTGCGCTCACCGATCCACACCATGTGCGCGGAGACGTCGTACAGCTTGCCGGTGCGGGAGTCGACCCGGGTCAGGGCGGACTCGTAGTCCAGCAGCAGCGCCTCGTGCGACGAGTAGAACTCGACGGTCTTGAACTCCTCCGGGTCGGTGCCGCAGGCCCGCATGAAGTGCAGCGCGTTGTCGATCTCGCGCGCGAGCTGCTCGTAGCGCTGGCCCGACGGCGAGGTCCGCACGAAGTCCTGGTTCCAGGCGTGCACCTGGCGCAGGTCGGCGTAGCCGCCGGTGGTGAAGGCGCGCACCAGGTTGAGCGTGGAGGCGGACGCGTTGTACATCCGCTTCAGGCGCTCGGGGTCCGGGATGCGGGCGGCCTCGTTGAAGTCGAAGCCGTTGACCGAGTCGCCGCGGTAGGTCGGCAGGGTCACGCCGTCGCGGGTCTCGGTGCCCTTGGAGCGCGGCTTGGAGTACTGCCCCGCGATCCGGCCGACCTTCACCACGGGCACGGAGGCCGCGTAGGTCAGAACGGCACCCATCTGGAGGAGCGTCTTGAGCTTGTTGCGGATGTGGTCGGCGGACACCGCGTCGAAGGCTTCGGCACAGTCGCCACCCTGGAGGAGGAACGCCTCTCCCTTGGCGACGGCCGCCATCCGGGCGCGCAGCTGGTCGCACTCGCCCGCGAAGACGAGCGGCGGATACGACTCGAGGTCCGCGATCACTGCGCGCAGAGCCTCGGGGTCGGGGTACTCGGGCTGCTGCGCCGCGGGCAGGTTTCGCCAGGTGTTGCCAGCGCTCGGGCTGGTCTTAGCGTTCACGGTCACCTCGTAAACATTACGGGGTCGTGTCGGATGTTCTTTCCTCTGGCTCAAAAGGTGAGACGGGGCTATTGAAGCGTGGACGGCCGGTGGATGGGGTAGGGTGCCTCGCATGTTCGCGCTTTCGATCCAGAACTGGTGGTGGACCGCTTCTCCGGCGGCCCACTGATCGCGCGTACACCAGACTTCGCGAAGGCCGCCCGAGGGGCGGCCTTCGGTGTTTCCCGGGGTCGTTCCTCTCCATCAGAAGATCGAGAAGGAGCCCGACCCGTGAACCTGCGCGACCTGCTGTCCGACCCCCGCCCCTTCGCCCTGCTCCGCCGTAGCGCCCCGGGCCGCGACGAGCAGCCGGTGGAGGTGCTGATCGGCCCGGTGACCAGCCGCGACCGGCTCGCCGACCTCCCCGACGAGGGGCTCGCACTGGTCCCGTTCCGGCAGATCCGCGAACGCGGCTTCGACGTCCGCGACGACGGCACCCCGTTGCTGGTCCTGACGCCCGAGGAGTCGTACGAGATCCCGCCGGCCGAGGCGCTCCGGGAGCTGCCCGCGCACGAGGTGCGGGTCGAGGGCGGCGGCTTCGACGTCGGCGACGAGGAGTACGCCGAGATCGTCGGACGGGTGCTGCGCGAGGAGATCGGCCGGGGCGAGGGCGCGAACTTCGTGATCCGGCGGACGTACGAGGGCGAGATCCCCGGGTTCGGCCGAGCGGACGCGCTCGCGCTGTTCCGGCGGCTGCTGGAGGATGAGCGGGGGGCGTACTGGACGTTCGTCGTGCACACCGGGGACCGGACGCTGGTCGGGGCCAGTCCCGAGGCGCACGTCCGGATGTCCGGCGGGACCGTCGTGATGAACCCGATCAGCGGGACGTACCGCTATCCGGCCGAGGGGCCGACGCCGGAGCGCCTGCTGGACTTCCTCGCCGACGGCAAGGAGATCGAGGAGCTGTCCATGGTCGTCGACGAGGAACTGAAGATGATGTGCACCGTCGGCGACCGGGGCGGGGTGGTCGTCGGACCACGGCTGAAGGAGATGACGCACCTCGCGCACACCGAGTACGAGCTGCGCGGGAAGTCCTCGCTGGACGTGCGGGAGGTGCTGAGGGAGACCATGTTCGCGGCGACCGTCACCGGGTCGCCGGTGCAGAACGCGTGCCGGGTGATCGAGCGGTACGAGCCCCTCGGGCCCGATGGCGTGGGCCGGGCCTACTACGCGGGCGCGCTGGCCCTGCTCGGGCGGGACTCCGGCGGCGCCCAGACCCTGGACTCCCCCATCCTGATCCGCACCGCCGACATCTCCTCCGACGGCCGGCTGCGCGTCCCGGTCGGGGCGACGCTGGTGCGCGGTTCGGACCCGGCGGCCGAGGTGGCGGAGACCCACGCGAAGGCGGCGGGCGTGCTGGCGGCCCTCGGGGTACGGCCGTCCCGGCCGCGTCCGGAACGGGACCGGCCCCGGCTGGCCGACGACCCGCGGGTGCGGGCCGTGCTGGACGGCCGGCGTTCGGCGCTGGCGCCGTTCTGGCTGCGGATGCAGGAGCAGGGCCGGGAGCTGACCGGCCACGCCCTCGTCGTCGACGGCGAGGACACCTTCACCGCGATGCTGGCGCACGTCCTGCGCTCGGGCGGGCTCGAGGTCACGGTGCGGCGCTACGACGAGCCGGGGCTGCGGGCGGCCGTGCTCGGGCACGAGGGGCCGGTGGTGCTCGGGCCCGGTCCGGGCGACCCTTCCGATGTGACCGACCCGAAGATGCGGTTCCTGCGGGCGCTGGCCGCCAGGGTGATCCGGGAGCACCGGCACGGGGTGCTGGGTGTGTGCCTGGGGCACGAGCTGATCGCCGCCGAACTGGGGCTGGACATCGTCCGCAAGGAGGTCCCGTACCAGGGGGCGCAGACGACGATCGACCTGTTCGGGCGGCCCGAGACCGTCGGCTTCTACAACAGCTTCGTGGCCCGCTGCGACGAGGATGCGGCCCGGGAGCTGGCCGCGCACGGGGTCGAGCTGAGCCGGGCGGCGAACGGCGAGGTGCACGCGGTACGGGGCCCCGGGTTCGCCGGGGTGCAGTTCCACCCGGAGTCGGTCCTCACCCTGAACGGTGCGGCGGTCGTACGGGAACTCGTCGGGCAGCTGTCCGGGGGCTGCCGCCCCCGGACCCCCGCTTCGGCCTGAACGGCCTCCTCCTCGAGCGCCGGACGGACCGGGTACCGCCGGCCGGCGCTCGAGCGGGAGTTCCCGTCAGCCGAAGAACACCCCCACCTCCTCGTACAGCTTCGGGTCCACCGTCTTCAGTCTGGCCGTCGCCTCGGCGATCGGTACGCGGACGATGTCCGTGCCGCGCAGGGCGACCATCGTGCCGAAGTCGCCGTCGTGGACGGCCTCGATGGCATGCAGGCCGAAGCGGGTGGCGAGCCAGCGGTCGAAGGCACTGGGGGTGCCACCGCGCTGGATGTGCCCGAGGACCGTGGTGCGGGCCTCCTTGCCGGTGCGCTTCTCGATCTCCTTGGCCAGCCACTCGCCGACCCCGGAGAGGCGGACGTGCCCGAAGGAGTCCAGCGACCCGTCCTTGAGGACCACGTCGCCGTCCTTCGGCATGGCGCCCTCGGCGATGACGACGATCGGGGCGTACGACGCCTTGAAGCGGGAGGTGATCCAGGCGCACACCTGGTCCAGGTCGAAGCGCTGTTCGGGAATGAGGATGACGTTGGCGCCGCCGGCGAGGCCCGAGTGGAGGGCGATCCAGCCGGCGTGGCGGCCCATCACCTCGCAGACCAGGACCCGCATATGGGACTCGGCCGTGGTGTGCAGGCGGTCGATGGCCTCGGTGGCGATGTTGACAGCCGTGTCGAAGCCGAAGGTGTAGTCGGTGGCGGACAGGTCGTTGTCGATGGTCTTCGGTACGCCCACGCACGGCACGCCGTACTCGTCGGACATGCGCGCGGCGACCCCCAGGGTGTCCTCGCCGCCGATCGCGATGAGGGCCTCGACCTCCTGCTTGACCAGGTTCTCCTTGATGCGGCGGATGCCGTTCTCCACCTTGAGGGGGTTGGTCCGCGAGGAGCCGAGGATGGTGCCGCCGCGGGGCAGGATGCCGCGCACCGCGGGGATGTCGAGGCGGACCGTGTCGTTCTCGAGCGGACCCCGCCAGCCGTCCCGGAAGCCGACGAAGTCGTAGCCGTACTCCTGCACGCCCTTGCGCACGATGCCCCGGATGACGGCGTTGAGCCCGGGGCAGTCGCCGCCTCCGGTCAGTACTCCGACCCGCATGGAAATGTCCCTTCGCCGCGCTTGCCTGACGCTCAGTCACGCTAATGGTGATTCGCGTCACATCGGGAGAGGCGGGAAGGGTGATTCGGGTGCGTTGCCGGAATGCCGGCCGGCGCTACTCGTCGTCGAGTCCGCGCTCTATGGCGTACCGCACCAGCTCGACCCGGTTGTGCAACTGGAGCTTGCCGAGGGTGTTCTGGACGTGGTTCTGGACGGTGCGATGGGAGATGACGAGGCGTTCGGCGATCTGCTTGTAGCTCAGGCCCTTGGCCACCAGCCGCAGCACCTCCGTCTCCCGGTCGGTCAGCCGGGGTGCCCCGGGCGCGTCGGTGTCGGGGGCGGGCGCGGGCTCGGAGGCCAGGCGGCGGTACTCGCCGAGCACCAGCCCGGCGAGGCCCGGCGTGAACACCGGGTCGCCGACGGCGGTACGGCGGACCGCGTCCAGCAGTTCCTCGGTGGAGGCCGACTTCAGCAGATAGCCGGTCGCGCCGGACTTGACCGCCTCCAGGACGTCGGCGTGCTCACCGCTCGCCGAGAGGACCAGGACACGCAACGCCGGGTTGTGGGCGACCAGTTCCTTGCAGACCTGGACGCCGGGCTTGGCGGGCAGGTTGAGGTCCAGCACGAGGACGTCGGGGGCGGCGGCCCTGGCGCGGCGGACCGCCTGCTCGCCGTCGCCGGCGGTGGCGACCACCTCGAAGCCGGACTCGGTCAGGTCCCGGGCGACCGCGTCGCGCCACATGGGGTGGTCGTCGACCACCATGACCCTGATCGGGTCCTGTTGCCGTGTCATCGCTGCTCCGCCTTCTTCCCCCGCGCCTGTGCGGCGCCCTTCGGTACCTTCAGTTCGACTTCCGTGCCCTGCCCGGGGACGGAGATCAGCTCGGCGCTGCCGCCGAGGTCCCGCAGCCGCCCGCGGATCGACTGGGCCACCCCGAGTCGGCCCTCCCCCTCGGCCTGGGTGAGCCGCCCCTCGGGGATGCCGGGACCGTCGTCCCGGACGGTCACGACGATCTCGTCCGGCTCGTCCTCGACCAGGATCCAGGCCCGGGCCTCCTCGCCGGCGTGCCCGCGGACGTTGTCCAGGGCGGCTCCGACCGCCGCCGCCACCTCCCGGGCCGCGGCAGGCGGCAACGGCACCGGGGCGCCGGGCTCGGCGAGGCTGACCCGGCCGCACGCGTAGGGGGCGAGCAGGGAGCGCAGGTCGACCGGGCCGGCCGGCTCGTCCCCGTACGGCTCCTCGACGGCACGTACGACGGCTCCGGCGGCCGCGTCCTCCGACACCCGGGACACCGGCACCAGACCGCCGGAGACCAGGGTGCGCAGGGCCACCTCCTGCTCCCCGGCGAGGCGGCCCAGCTCGGCCGCCTCGCCGCCGAGGGCCGCGCCCCGGCGCTTCACCATGGCCAGGACCTGCAGCACGCTGTCGTGGATGTCCCGGGCCAGCCGCTCCCGCTCCCGGGTCGCGGCCTCGATCTCCAGGGCGCGGGCGAGGGTGCGCTCGGAGGCGCGGGCCACCTCCACGACGTAGCCGATGGCGATGGAGGCCACCCAGACGAGGACCACGTTGTGCACGGTGTCCCGGGCGGGCCTGCCGCGCTCGATCAGGTTGACCGCGGCCACCGCCGTGGAGGCGACGGCCGCCCAGCGCCAGCCGCCCTTGATGGCGAAGGCCAGCACCGAACCGGCGGTCCATATCGACGGCAGGGTGGGGCCGCCGCCCGCGATCCGCTCGTGGTTGTCGGCGAACGGGGTGAGCAGGATGCCGGTGAGGGCGACGGTCAGGTCGGCGGCCAGGAAGCGCTTGGTACAGGCGGCCGCGCTCGCCACCTTGGGCAGCGTGGCGAGGGTCCAGACGACCAGGACGGCGTAGTAGGCGACGGCCAGCCAGGGGCGTACGAAGTGGGAGTACGCGGTGGCGCACAGGCCGATGGCGTACAGCATGGTCAGCACGCGGTAGCCGGTGAGCGCGCGCCACAGCGGCAACTCGACCGACATTCTCATGACACGCTCGCGCTTGGGCATACCCCCCGCCCCCCGGCTCCCCGACTCCGCCGCTACCCCTCGGTCTTCTTCTTCTCCGCTTCCCTGGCCGCCTTCGCCGCCTCCGCGATCTGCCGCTTGGCGGCGGTCGCGTACATGTCGACGTACTCCTGGCCGGAGAGCTTCATGATCTCGTACATGACCTCGTCGGTCAGGGCGCGCAGCACGAAGCGGTCGTGCTCCATGCCCTGGTAACGGCTGAAGTCCATGGGCCTGCCGATGCGGATGCCGGGCCGCATCAGCTTGGGCATCACCTTGCCGGGCGGCTGGATCTTCTCCGTGTCGATCATCGCGACCGGGATGACCGGCGCGCCGGTGGCGAGCGCCACGCGCGCGAGGCCGCCGGGCTTGCCCCGGTAGAGCCGGCCGTCGGGCGAGCGGGTGCCCTCCGGGTAGATGCCGAACAGCTCGCCGCGCTCCAGCACGTCTGTGCCGCTCTTGATCGCCGCCTCGCCGGCCCCGCGCGCCCCGGAGCGGTCCACCGGGAGCTGGCCGACGCCCTTGAAGAAGGCCGCGGTCAGACGGCCCTTCACGCCGGGGGTGGTGAAGTACTCGGCCTTCGCGATGAAGGTGACCTTGCGGTTCAGGACGGCCGGCAGGAAGAACGAGTCCGAGAAGGACAGGTGGTTGCTGGCCAGGATGGCGGGGCCCTCGGCCGGAATGTTCTCCATGCCTTCCACCCAGGGCCTGAAGGCGACCTTCAGCGGCCCGCCGATGGCGACCTTCATCGTGCCGTACAACACCCGTGTGCCTCCTGTTTGCGTCGAACAGACCTTAACCCGGTGGACCGCCGAAGGACCCGACGACCCTGGTCGGTGTCAGTGCGGTCGCGTACGGTGAACCACATCCGCGCGTTTCTTCCCGCCTCCACCGGTCACCGGACGAGTTCCGCCGGCTCCGGAGGAGGCCCTCCCAGGAACAGGAGAGTCGAAAGGTGCCGGTTCTCCCCGGAGCCGAGCCGTACCGCCACGAGGGCGGGGATGCGGGCGTCCTCCTCTGTCACGGCTTCACCGGCTCACCCCAGTCGCTGCGCCCCTGGGCGGAGCACCACGCGGCCCACGGCCTGACCGTGTCGCTGCCACTGCTGCCGGGCCACGGCACCCGCTGGGAGGACATGCAGGTCACCGGCTGGCAGGACTGGTACGCGGAGGTGGACCGCGAGGTGCGCCTGCTCTCCGAGCGCTGTTCGCGGGTGTTCGTCGCGGGCCTGTCGATGGGCGGGGCGCTGGCGCTGCGGCTGGCCGCGCGGCACGGCGAGCGGGTCTCGGGCGTGGTGGCCGTCAACCCGGCGAACAAGGTGCACGGCCTGTCGGCGTACGCCCTGCCCGTCGCCCGGCATCTCGTTCGGACGACGAAGGGCATCGCCAGCGACATCGCCAAGGAGGGCGCGGCGGAGCTGGGGTACGACCGCGTACCGCTGCACGCGGCGCACTCGCTGCGGGTGTTCCTGCGCCGGCTGGACGGCGAACTGCCCCAGGTCACCCAGCCGTTGCTGCTGCTGCGCAGTGCCCAGGACCATGTCGTCCCGGCGGCGGACTCGGCCCGGGTGCTGAGCCGGGTGTCCTCCACGGACGTGTCGGAGCTGGTGCTGGAACACAGCTACCACGTGGCGACGTTGGACGAGGATGCGGACCGGATCTTCGAGGAGAGCCTCGCCTTCATCGGCCGGCTCGCACCCAGTGTCGGCAAGGAAGGGACGGCCGCAGTTGGCTGAGCACGACTCCGACCGCGACAACCGCGAGGAGCGCGAGCCGGACGAGCAGGGGGTGCCCTTCGACGAGAGCGCCGTCTGGCGGGCCATCGTCGCCGGGTACGGCGAGGAACCGCCGGACCCGCCGGGCACCAGGCCCTTCAAGCCGGTGGAGGATCTCGCGCTGCTCGAGAAGGACGCCGGGTCCGACCGGGACGACTCGGCCGATCCGCGACCCGCGCCGCCACTGGGCAGCTCGGTCTCCTTCGCGCCCGGTGTCGGCCCGCGCGACTACTCCACGTCCGAGCCCTCCGAGGACGACTTCGACGAGGAGGACGAGGGCCACTTCGTACCGCCCGAGCCGCCGCCGCTGCCGGCCGCCGACCCGACCGCCAAGTTCGCCTGGCTGGGCGTCGTGGGCGGCCCGGTCCTGCTGCTGCTCGCGGTGCTGCTGGGCTGGGACATGACCTGGTGGCTGACGACCCTCGGCATCGGCGGCTTCCTCGGCGGCTTCGCGACGCTGGTGACGCGGATGCGGACGGACGACGACGAGGACGGCGATCCCGGGCGGGGGGCCGTGGTCTGAGCTGACGGGGTGCCGGGCCCGCCGGGCACCCCGCCCGAGCCGCGCGGTCAGGCCGCCGGAACCCGGAGCGCGGCCAGCACCGGAAGGTGGTCGGTGGCCGCGGCCAGGTCGGCCCGGGTGACGCCCGGCTGGTCCAGCGGGACGCCGCAGCCCAGTACTTCGACGCCCTTGGTGGCGAAGATCGCGTCGATGCGCTGGTGGGGGTCGGCCGGAGTGGAGGTGAACTCGCCGCCCCAGGGTGCCGTGCCACGGCAGTCCTGGAGGGTCGCGGCGAGGTGGCGGAAGGTGCGGCCGTCGGGGCGTTCGTTGAGGTCACCGCCCGCGACGGCGTGTTCCACGCCCAGACCGGCGAGGCGGTCGAGGAGCATGCCGCCCTGCTCGTGGCGCTCGTCCTTCTGGAGGCTGAGGTGGCAGCTGAGCACACCCAGGCGGGCACCGCCGAATCTGATGACCGCCGTGGCGAAGCCGCGCCTGTGCAGGCCCGGGGTGAGCGGCAGCAGTACGTCCTCGGTTCGCTCGACGGTGGCCCGGAGCGAACCGAGGATCGCGGGACCCGCGGCGGTGGCGCCGCCGGTGAGGACGACCTGGCCGCAGGCGGCGGCCAGCCGGGCGAGTTTCTTGCGCCAGCGGAAGAAGCGGGGGGCTTCCTGGATGAGGACCAGGTCGGGGGCGCAGGCGGTGATGACCCTGGCCAGGGCATCCGTGTCGTCGCGCATCGAGCGGATGTTGTAGCTCAGGACGCGGATGAGGGCTGAACCGTCGGGCTCTGTGCGGGAGTTCGGGAGCAGCGGGGTTGCCATGCCGTCAATTTACGCCGCGAGGCGGCGGGGGCGCCCTGTGACTCGGGGCGCGAGGTGTGTGCGCGATGCCGGTTCGTCGTGGCGTGTCGCGCCCACGCGGCGGAGCCGCATGTTTTACACAGTCCCGCGCCCCTCGGGTGGGCACAGTCGCCGTGGTCAGAGAGTGGACGTCACATGATCGGGTCGGGCTCGCGGGCCAGGTCGGCGGCACCCACCATGCCCGCCTTGTTGCCGAGCCGGGCCGCGATCACCTCAGCGACCGGACGCCAGTTGCCGCCGACGAGCCAGCGCTTGTAGGACTTGCGGATCGGGTCGAGGACCAGGTCGCCCTCGTCGGAGAGCCCGCCGCCGACGATGAACGCGGACGGGTCGAACAGGGAGGCCAGGTCGGCCAGGCCCGCGCCGGCCCAGCGGGCCAGCTCACGGTAGGAGTCCACGGCCACCGGGCAGCCCTGGCGGGCGGCCATGGAGATGTGCTTGCCCTCGATGCCGTCCGGGGTGCCGTCACCGAGCGCCAGCAGGACCTCGGCGCGCTCCGGGGTGGCGTTGGCGCGCTGCTTGGCGTAGCGGACCAGGGCGCGGCCGGAGGCGTACTGCTCCCAGCAGCCCTGCGAACCACAGCCGCACAGCAGGCCGTCCGGCACCATCCGGATGTGGCCGAACTCGGCGGCCACGCCGAAGTGGCCGCGGCGCAGCTTGTTGCCGATGATGATGCCGCCGCCGAGACCGGTGCCGAGCGTGATGCAGATGACGTTGCGATGGCCCTTGCCGGCACCGAACCGGTACTCGCCCCAGGCGGCCGCGTTGGCGTCGTTCTCCACGACCACCGGGAGGCCGGTGCGGGCCTCGACCTTCTCCTTGAGCGGCTCGTTGCGCCAGTCGATGTTGGGCGCGAAGTACACCGTGGAGCGCTGCCGGTTGACGTAACCGGCGGCACCGATGCCCACGCCGACGATCTCGTGCCCGGCGCGCGCGCCCTCCACCGCCGAGGCGATGGCGTCCACGATGGCCCCGGGCGTGGAGGGGGTCGGCACCTTGAAGGTCGAGAGGATGTTGCCTTCCTCGTCGACCACGCCGGCCGCGATCTTCGTGCCGCCGATGTCGACGCCGATGGTGAGTCCCATGAATCCCTCAGTTTCGGTCGAGCCCCGCTACGGCCAACCGTACCCGAGGCCCTGCCGTGGGAGGGCTTCAGTCCAGGTCGATGCGTTCCCCCGGGCCGGTGCCCTCGCCCCGGTCGGGCCGGTCGCCCCGGTCGTCCTTCGGGCCGGCCGCCCCGGTGGTCCAGCGGTGCTCCTGGGCCTGGACGGCGGAGCGGTAGGCGGCCAGCAGCTCGGTGCCGGCCGCCGAGAGGTGGTCGAACACGTCCGGGTTGCGCTCTATGACGGGCTCCACGGCGGCCTTCGCCTGCTGGACGACCTGCCGCACCACCTGCTGGGCGGCGGGTCCGGCGAGGGCTCCGAGGAGCGGTGACTGGAGGCCGGACAGCTTGTCGGCCACCGTGTCCACGAGCTTCTTCAGTTCCTCGGCGGCCGAGCCGGGCGGCGGGCCGTGATCGGCGCGGCGGCGGGCCTTCTCGGCGGCGAGGTCCTCGCCGCAGGCCGTGGCCCAGGCGTCGGCGTCGGTGGCCCGCGCCTGCTCCTCCTCGTAGGGACCGGATGCGGGGGGCTCTTCGCTCATGGCGGACTCCTGACTACGCTTCGCTCTTACGACGTTACCCGAACGGGCGTACCCGCTCACCGTCCGGCGGTGGGCCACAGGCCGGGATCCGGAGCGAACCGGATGCGCAGCTCGCCCTCGCGGAGCCCGGCCCCGGCCACGGTGCAGCGGCGCAGGGCGGACGGAAGCGGAACGATCCGGCGGAACGGGCCCGCGGCGATCAGGAGTTCGTCGCCGCGCCGGATCAGGTCCAGCTCGTCCCGTATGGCTCCGGGCAGCGGGATGTGCCAGACCAGCACGCCGTCCTCGGCGATCCGGTCGGCGACGGGCCACTCGACCGGGGCGGGCGCCGGGTTGACGACCGGCACGGCGAGGGCGTCGAGGTCGTCGCTGCCGTGCGGGTCACGTCCGAGGTGGGGGACGGTGTGGACGGCGTACGGCTGCTCCCGCCACTCGGCGAGGGCCTTGCCCTGCTGGGCGAGGAGAGTCAGAAGGGGCGCGAAGCCCGTCGCGGGGTGCCGGCCGGGCGACGGGCGGGAGAGCCAGGTGTCGCCGTCGGCGTCGGGCAGTACGCGGTTGGCGATCAGGGCCTCGGTGCGCAGGCCGCGCAGGGCCAGGCCGAGGCCGGCGGTGTGGACGGCGGCGGCGCCGGCCGGTCCGGGTTCGGCGACCAGCCGTACGGCGGTCCGGTGGTCGGCGAGGACCGCCTCGACGGCGGCCAGTTCGACGTCCCAGCGGGCGGCCGTCTCGTACAGCCAGTCGGCGGGCATGGGGACGCCGGCCAGCCGGCCGAGGACCGGGCGCAGGGCGCGGGCCGCCTGCCGCTCGGGCGGGAGCAGCCGGCGCAGATAGCGGCGCATCTCCTCGGGCAGGGCGAGCAGCGCGAGGGCCTGCGGGAGGGGCGGGAGGTCGACGACGAGCAGGTCGTAGCGCTCGGAGAGGGCCGCGTCCCGGAGCGCGCGCAGGAAGGACAGTTCCTCGGCACCGGGCAGCGGGGTGACCTCCTCGGCGTCCAGGCGGGCGGCGCCGAGGAGGTCGAGGACGTTCGCGGCGCGGGTCTGGAAGGCGGTGAGGTCCTGGCGGAAGCGGTCGACCGCGTCGGGGCGCCAGGCGGTGAGGTTCTCGGCGACCTCGGTGGGGGCCGGTCCTGTTCCGGTGCCCAGTGCCACGCCCAGGGTGTCGGTGCGATCGGCACTGAGGAGGAGGGTGCGGGCGCCTTCGCCCGCGGCGCGCTGTGCGGTGGCGGCAGCGATGGTCGTACGACCGCTGCCGCCCGGGCCCGTGATCAGGATGGTGCGCATGAGGGTGAACCGTACCTGTGCGTGCCCTCGGTCGCGCGGGGGTCGCGTGGCCCGCGGGTTACGCCGACTCGACCCTCTTCTTCAGGCCCGCCAGCGCCCGGTCGATGATGACCTTCTCCGCCTTGCGCTTGATCATGCCGAGCATGGGGATCTTGACATCCACCGTGAGCTGGTAGGTGACCTCGGTGGCGCCCGCGTCGGCCGGCTTGAGCAGATAGGAGCCGTCCAGGGCCCGGAGCATCTGGGACTTGACCAGGGTCCAGGAGACCTCGTGGTCGCCGGCCCAGGTGTAGGCCAGGGTCTGGTCGTCCTTGATGGCACCGGCGTCCATGACGAGGCGGACCTGCTCGGCGCGGCCCCGCTCGTCGGTCGCCAGGACCTCCGCCTCCTTCACCTCGCCGGTCCAGTCCGGGTAGCGGGCGAAGTCGGCGATCACCGCCATGACGTCGGCCGGAGCGGCCTCGATCGTGATGCTCGAACTGGTGTGTTCCGCCATCGCCGTGGCTCCTCCAGATGCGGGCCGTATTGAGAAGTCTGTGTGCGCCGGGCTGCGCACGTGTGTGCAGCGTGAAGGCTACCGCGCCGCCGACCTGCCGCCTTCACCCCCGGGTCCCGCCGTCACCATTCGAGCACCCAGGGCCTCCCGGTCCCGGCGAAGTGGCCCACGTTGACGCATTCGGTCGCGCCGATCCGCATACGGCGCGCGAGCGGCTGGTGGACGTGCCCGAACAGTGAATAACGCGGCCTGGTGCGGCGGATCGCGTCGAGCAGCGCCGGGCTGCCCCGCTCGAAGCGGCGCGCGACGGTGTCGTAGACCAGTTCGGGCACCTCCGGCGGGATATGCGTGCACAGCACGTCGACCTCGCCGACCGCCTCGATCTTCGCCGCGTACTCCTCGTCGCTTATCTCGTACGGCGTCCGCATCGGGGTGCACAGGCCGCCGCCGACGAAGCCGAAGGTCCGGCCGCCGATCTCCACCCGCTGGCCGTCGAGGACGGTGGTGCCCGGCCGGGCGTACTCCGGCCACAGGGGCGGCATGTCGACGTTGCCGTACGTGGCGTACGTCGGGGTGGGGAACGCGGCGAACAGCTCGGCGTACTGCCTGCGCACCGCCTTCTCGATGACCGTGAACCGGTCGGTGCCGATGCCGGCCCACAGCCGGGCGCCGAACTCGCGGGCCTCCGCGAAGCGGCGGGCGGTGCGCAGCTGAACGATGCGGTCGGCGTTCTCCGCGCCGAACAGGTCCGGGAAGATCCCGCGCGAGTGGTCGGCGTAGTCGAGGAAGAGCACGAGGTCGCCCAGACAGATCAGGGCGTCGGCACCCTCGCCGGCCCGGGCCAGGTCCCGGGCGTTGCCGTGCACGTCGCTGACCACGTGGACGCGCGTCCTTCGGTTGCCGGAGGGTGTGGATGCCATGGTGATCAAGCGTAGGCCTGTGCGGTCCGCGTGAACAGTGCCGGTCCGGCCTGCGGTTACTCGCCGGTCGGTTCGGCCGTGGACTACTGTGCGCGAAGGAACGCCCACCTGTGTGACGCAGCGAACATCTCGCCTGGACCCCCTGTCGTAGACGCCATACCGGCGGGTAACGTCCGGGCAGTCCAGTCGTGCTCAGGATTTCAACATGTGAATTCCCGAGTACTTGCCCGAGCCTTGGACCGCACCGTCGCATCACACAGTGTCGTGGCGCCGGCGCCCTATGAGGAGCAGCAGTCTTGCGCGAGTTCAGCCTTCCGGCTTTGTACGAGGTCCCTGCGGACGGCAATCTGACCGACATCGTCCGCAGAAACGCCGCGCAGCATCCCGACGTCGCCGTCATCGCCCGCAAGGTGGACGGTGTCTGGCAGGACGTGACGGCCCGGGAGTTCCTGGCCGAGGTGCGCGCCGCCGCCAAGGGACTCATCGCCGCCGGGGTGCAGCCGGGCGACCGGGTGGGCCTGATGTCCCGCACCCGCTACGAGTGGACGCTGCTGGACTTCGCGATCTGGAGCGCGGGCGCGATCACCGTGCCGGTGTACGAGACCAGCTCGCCGGAGCAGGTGCAGTGGATCCTGTCCGACTCGGGCGCGACCGCGTGCGTCGTGGAACTGGACAGCCACACGGCCGCCGTGGAGTCGGTGCGCGACGCGCTGCCCGCCCTGAAGAGCGTCTGGCAGATCGAGGCCGGCGGCGTACGGGAGCTGGGGCGGCTCGGGCAGGACGTGTCGGACGAGACGGTCGAGGAGCGCAGCTCGCTCGCCAAGGCCGACGACCCGGCGACCATCGTGTACACGAGCGGTACGACCGGCCGCCCCAAGGGCTGTGTCCTCACCCACCGCAGCTTCTTCGCCGAGTGTGGGAACGTCGTGGAGCGGCTGCGCCCGCTGTTCCGTACCGGTGAGTGCTCGGTTCTGCTCTTCCTGCCGCTCGCCCATGTCTTCGGGCGGCTGGTGCAGGTCGCGCCGATGATGGCGCCGATCAAGCTGGGCTGCGTCCCGGACATCAAGAACCTCACGGACGAGCTGGCCGCGTTCCGGCCGACGCTGATCCTCGGTGTCCCGCGTGTCTTCGAGAAGGTCTACAACACGGCGCGGGCCAAGGCGCAGGCGGACGGCAAGGGCGCGATCTTCGACAAGGCGGCGGACGCCGCGATCGCCTACAGCAAGGCGCTGGACAGCCCCTCGGGCCCGTCGTTCGGCGTGAAGGTCAAGCACAAGGTCTTCGACAAGCTGGTCTACAGCAAGCTGCGCGCGGTCCTCGGCGGCCGGGGCGAGTACGCCATCTCCGGCGGTGCCCCGCTGGGCGAGCGGCTCGGCCACTTCTTCCGGGGCATCGGCTTCACCGTCCTGGAGGGCTACGGCCTGACCGAGTCCTGTGCGGCGACCGCGTTCAACCCGTGGGACCGGCAGAAGATCGGCACGGTCGGCCAGCCGCTGCCGGGCTCGGTGGTGCGGATCGCGGACGACGGCGAGGTACTGCTGCACGGCGAGCACCTGTTCAAGGAGTACTGGAACAACCCGGGCGCGACCGCGGAGGCGCTGGCGGACGGCTGGTTCCACACCGGCGACATCGGCGCCCTCGACGAGGACGGCTACCTCAGGATCACCGGCCGCAAGAAGGAGATCATCGTCACGGCGGGCGGCAAGAACGTGGCGCCGGCCGTGATAGAGGACCGGATCCGGGCGCACGCGCTGGTCGCGGAGTGCATGGTGGTGGGCGACGGGCGGCCGTTCGTGGGCGCGCTGGTCACCATCGACGAGGAGTTCCTGGGCCGCTGGGCCGCGGAGCACGGCAAGCCGGCGGGCTCCACCGCGGCGTCGCTGCGTGAGGACCCGGATCTCATCGATGCGATCCAGACGGCGGTCGACGACGGCAACGCCGCGGTGTCGAAGGCGGAATCGGTGCGGAAGTTCCGCATTCTGCCCTCCCAGTTCTCGGAGGAGTCGGGCCACCTCACCCCGTCGCTGAAGCTGAAGCGGAACGTGGTGGCGAAGGACTACGCGGGCGAGATCGAGGCGATCTACGCGAAGTAGTCACCCCTCGGGAAGGCTCATGGCGCGGTGTCCTCGGCGAGGACCCGCGCCATCGTGCGTTCGGCGAGCGCGGTGATGGTGACGAACGGGTTGACGCCGATCGAGCCGGGCACGAGCGAGCCGTCGGTGACGTAGAGCCGCTCGTATCCCCTCACCCGGCCGTAGCCGTCCGTCGCCTTCCCCAGGACGCAGCCGCCCAGCGGGTGGTAGGTGAAGTCGTCCGCGAAGACCTTGCCGCCGGAGCCGAAGAGGTCGTACCGGTAGATGGTCGCGTTGGCGGCGTTGATCCGGTCGAACAGCTTCTTGGCCATCCGCACCGACACCGCGCTCTGGGCGGCCGTCCAGCCGAGCCGCACCGCGCCCGTGGCGGAGTCGTACGTGAACGACGCCCGCTCCGGGTTCTTGGTGATCGCCAGGTAGAGGCTGATCCAGTGCTCGAAGCCCATGGGCAGCGGGGCGATCTCGGCGAAGACCGGGTTGTCGGCGTTGGCCCAGTCGTCGATGCCCATCACGGGCATGGTGGCCTGGTCGGCGCCGACGGTGTCCCACACATGGTTGGCGCGGCCGAGCATGGTGTTGCCGTTGGTGCCCCAGCCCGCGCCCACGGCGGCGTCGAGGTCCGGCAGGGTGCCGGTGTCCCGGGCGCGGACGAGGAGTTCGCTCGTGCCGAGGCTGCCGCCGCCGAGGAACAGGTACGTACAGCGGTAACTCCTGGTCTCCACGACCCTGCCCGTGCTGTCGATCCGGTCCGCGGTCAGCATGTACGACCCGTCGCTCGCCCTGCTGACCGACGTCACCTTCTCCAGGGTGTGGATGGTGACCTCGCCGGTGCCGAGGGCGGCGGCGAGATAGGTCCTGTCGAGGCTGCGCTTGCCCTGGTTGTTGCCGTAGATGACCTCCCCGGCGAGCGCGGACTTCGGGGCGGTGCCGGCGGCCTCGCGCTCCATGTGGCCGAAGTCGTAGACGTTCGGCACGAAGGTGGTCTTCAGTCCGGCGCCGGCGGCGGCCTTCCGGGCGGTCCGGGTGAACCGGTACCACTCGGTGGACTCGAACCACGCGGGGTCGATGGTGTTGACGCCGAGCATGGCGCGGGCGCGCGGGAAGTACGTGCCGTACATCTCGTCGGCGTCCACGGCCGGGAACTGCTCGGCGAAGTAGGACTTCGGCGGGGTCACCGCCATTCCGCCGTTGACGAGCGAGCCGCCGCCGACGCCCCGGCCGACGTAGACGGACATGGCGTCGTAGTGCACGCGGTCCAGGACCCCGGGGTAGGGACCGATGGCCCTGTTGACCACGTCCAGCCACAGGAAGGTGGCGAGCGGGGCCTCGGTGCGGGTGCGGAACCACATGGACCGCTGGTCGGGGGCGGTGGTGGAGCAGAACACCTTGCCGTCGGCGCCGGCGGTGTTCCACAGCCGCCCCATCTCCAGCACGAGGGTGCGGATGCCGGCCTGGCCGAGGCGGAGGGCGGCGACCGCCCCGCCGTAGCCGGAGCCGACGACGATGGCCGGGGCGTTGTCGACGGCGCCGGGCTCGGCGGCCCGGGCCGACTGGAGGCCGATGCGGGTGAATCCGAAAGTGGCCGCGGTCTGGAGCGCGGCCATACCGAGGATGTGACGTCTCGTCAGCTGACGCTGCATCAGTTTTGCTGTCATGGTGCGCAGCATGGGCGGATTTTCCGGTTCCGCCTAGCCTCGCGGCGAGGTTTACAGCAGGTCTTCGAGCTTCTCCGCCAGCAGGTCCCAGCGCCACTTCTCCTCGACCCAGCGTCGGCCCCGCTCGCCCATGCGCCGGCGCAGCCCTGGGTCGCCCAGCAGTGCCACGATCCGGTCGGCGGCCTCCGTCGGCTCTCCGCCCCGGACCACCCAGCCCGTCTCCCCGTCGAGCACCGCGTCCGGCGCGCCGCCCGAGTCCCCGGCGACCACCGGCAGGCCCGTGGCGGACGCCTCCAGGTAGACGATGCCGAGGCCCTCGACGTCCAGGCCGCCGCGCCGGGTACGGCACGGCATCGCGAAGACGTCCCCGGCGCCGTAGTGCGCGGGCAGCTCGGCCCAGGGCACCGCCCCGGTGAAGCGGACCGAGGGGTCGACGCCCGTCTCGCGGGCCAGCCGGCGCAGGTCCCGCTCGTAGGGCCCGCCGCCCACGATGAGCAGCACGGTGTCCGGCTCGGCGACGAGGATGCGGGGCATGGCCCGGATGAGGGTGTCCTGGCCCTTGCGCGGCACCAGCCGCGAGACGCAGACCACGACCGGGCGGTCGGTGAGACCGAGTCGCGCCCGGACCTCGTCGCCGCCGGAGGCGGGGTGGAAGGTCTTCTCGTCCACCCCGGGCGGCAGCTGCACCATCCGCCGGGCCGCCGCCGGCGTGAGCGCGGTCGCTATCCGGGAGCGGGTGTACTCGCCGAGGTAGGTGATCGTGTCGGTGGACTCCCCGATCCGGCGCAGCAGCTGCCGGGCGGCCGGCAGCTGGGCCCAGCCGGCCTCGTGCCCGTGGGTGGTGGCCACCAGCCGCTCGGCACCGGCCCTGCGCAGCGCGGGCGCCATCAGGCCGAGCGGCGCGGCCGCCCCGAACCACACCGAGGTGCACCCGTGCTCCCGCAGCAGCCCGGCCGCCCGCCGGGTCGCCCGCGGGGTGGGCAGCAGCATGGTCGTACGGTCGCGTACGACGGTGAAAGGCTGCTCGGCGTCGAATGCGGCCGTGGCCTCGGCGCCCTCCCGGCCGCGCTTCCAGGTGGAGGCGTAGACGACCAGCCGGCCGGGGTCCAGGCGGAGGGCCATGTTGTGCAGGAAGGCCTGGATGCCGCCCGGCCGGGGCGGGAAGTCGTTGGTGACGATCAGGGTCTTGTGCATCGCCGCCGACCCTACCGAATCCGCCCTCCGGGGCCGGGGCGCGGCCGAGTCTGTGGCACCCGCACCGGTGCGCACGACATCATGGCCACGCGGAATCGAACGGCACGGCAGTCGCAGCCGGAATCGAACGACAGGGGAGCACGTGGAGACGAAGGCCGCCCGGCGGTCCCTGGCCCGGCTACTGGCGACCTGGGGCGTCACCCGCGTGGTGCTGCTGCTGTTCGTCTTCCGGGTCTTCGTCTTCCCGGGCCCGGACGTCACCTCCGACGTGTCGGTGATCTACCGCGGCTGGTACGAGGTCCTGCGCCACGGAACGTTTCCGCTGGACGACGTGACCTGGCAGTACCCGCCCGCCGCCGCCCTCGCGGTCCTCTCCCCCGCCGCCCTGCCCTTCCTGTCCTACGCGCACGCCTTCTTCGTTCTGACGTTCCTCACCGACCTCGCCGTCCTGGCCCTGCTGCGCTGTCCCGGCGGGCGGCCCGGCCGGTCCCCGCGCGGGGCCTGGGTATGGGTGGCGGGGGTGCCGCTGCTCGGGCCGACGGTGTACGCCCGCTACGACGTGATGGTGACCGCGGTGGCGGTGGCGGCGCTGCTCGCCGGGGCCCGGCATCCGCGGGTGATGGGCGCGCTGACGGCGTTCGGGGCGCTGCTGAAGGTGTGGCCCGCACTGCTGCTGGTCGGTGCCGTGCGGCGGCGGGCATGGGTGTCGGCGGTGGTGACCGCGGCGGGCCTCGCCGCGCTGTTCGCGGTGTCCATGCCGGGCGCCTTCGCCTTCCTGGCCTTCCAGCGGGAGCGGGGCACCGAGGTGGAGTCGCTGGGCTCCCTGGTCTTCCATGTGGCCCGGCACTTCGGCTGGAACGGCGCGGTGCTGCTGAACTACGGGTCGATCGAGTTCCTCGGCCCGTATGTGGACCAGGTCAGCACGGCGGCGCTGGCACTGACGGGGGCCGCTCTCGGCTGGCTGCTGCTGTGGCGGCTGCGCGCGGCCCTTGCGACGCCGCACGCCCTCGCCGACGCGGCCTTCACGGCGGTGCTGCTGTTCACGGTCACCAGCCGGGTGATCAGCCCGCAGTACCTGGTGTGGCTGATCGGGCTGGCCGCCGTCTGCCTGACCCACCGGGCGAGCCGCATGGGGGCGCCCGCGCTGATGGTCGTGCTCGCGTCCTTCGTGACGGTCCTGGAGTTCCCGCTCGGCTTCTCGCACGTGGTGATGAGCGACTGGTACGGCGTCACGCTGCTGGCGCTGCGCAACGGTCTGCTGGTCGCCGCCACGCTCACGGCGGCCCGCCGGCTGTGGCGCTCGACCGTGCCGCCGAGGGTGACGACCCCGTTCCCGCCGCAGGCCGCTCGGGAGGAGGAGACCCCCGTCTCCTCCTGACGCCGGGCCCGCCGTGCGAGGCCCCTCGTCGGGCTGTCTCGCTCGGGCTGCTCGGCCGGCGCACCGGGGAGGGCGCGAGCGCCGCCCCGCGCCGGGTGCCGTCGCTGACCGGGCGGGGCCGCGCGGGGCTGCTCGGCCGTGTCCGGCTCCAGCAGCCGTACGCCCGCCGAACCGGCCGGCTCCCCGCCGTACCGGCCGATGAGCAACTGCCCGCCGGGCGGGGTGAGTTCCGACCCCGGGTGGGCCGCGATCTCCCGCTCCAGCTCGTCGGGGCGGGTGCGGTGGCCGTGCTGGAGCGGCTGCGCGGCCCCAAGCACGCGGAGATCACCGACCAGGTCCGCTTCCACACGGTCCTGGCCTTCCTGCGGCACCTGGACGACCCCGCCGAGCAGGCCGCCGTGCCGCGCCGCCGGCTGCCCCTCCTCCGGACCCCGGCGAGCTCCTTCCACCGGGAGGGCGAGCCGGTGCGCGCGGAGGAGGCCGGGGACCTGTTCCGGACGGGCATGCCGCGCGCCGCCCGGGCCACCGGGGAGGCCGAGCGGGCCGCGCGAGGCGATCGACACGCTCAGCCGAGCCGCGTCCCGACGTACTCCCGCCAGCGCGCGGTGAACTCCTTCGGAGTCGTGCCGAGCACCTGCTTCAGCGCCTGCTCGACCGCGCCCGCCCGCTTTCCGTGGGCGCCGACGGCCCGGTAGAAGGCGCCGAGCCGGGCCGTGCCCCAGTGGCCGGCGATCATCCGGCAGGCGAGCCAGCCGCCCTCGTAGGCCTGCGCCAGCTCGGTGGGGTCGCTGGTGAAACCGAAGTCCGGGTCGGCAGGCAGCGCTTCGGGCACCTCGCCGTCCTGGACGGCGCGGGCGAGTTCCGGTGCGACCTCCGCCGGGCTGCGGCCGGTACCGAGGTAGCCGATCCAGTCGGCGTAGCCCTCGGAGAGCCACAGCGGGGTGGCGGCGTCGGTGTGCGCCCGGGTGGCCACATGGGTGGTCTCGTGGGTCAGCACGACCTGCTTGCCGAGGTCACCGAGCCCGGCGTAGGCGTCCGGGTTGACGACCACCCGGTCCGCGGGCGCCTTGCCCGAATTGCCCGCTTCACCGGTGGTGACGGCCGCGATGCCCCGGTAGTTCGTGGCGGGTGAGCCGAGCAGGCCGGCCATGCCCGCCAGCGACCGCGGCACGAGGACCACGACCCGCCGGCTCCAGTCCGTGCCCCACTCCCGGGAGACGGCCGGGACCGCGCGGTCCGCGAGCCGGGCGAAGACCCGCAGCTCGGCGGCCGGCCGACCGGTGCCGAGGACCAGGCTGTGCGCACCCTTGACGGCGGTCACCGTCCCCTGGTCCCACAGCTGCTGCCCGGCCCGCCTGGCGGGCTTGTCCGCGCTGACGTACCACCGTCCGTCGGCCGTACGGGCGAGGGTGAGAGTGCGGCGGGCGTCGACGGGTGCCCGGTCGTAGCCGGCGACGCGGTAGCGCAGGTCGGCGTCGGCGGTGGCGCCGGAGGAGCTGCGGTGCACGCCGGTGACCCGGTAGGCCCAGGAGGCCAGCGGAAGGGCGCGCAGCCGGGTGTACTCGGCGCGGGTGCCCGTCGCGCCGTACGCCGACTCGTCGTGGCCGAGGAGGGCGGCCGCGCGGCGGTCGAGCACCTGCTGCACCTCGGCCCGGGCGGAGTCGGCCGCCGTGGGCCCGCCGCAGCCGGTCAGCGGCAGCAGCAGGCTGAACCCCACGGCTCCGATGCGCCACGCCCGTCCACGACCACCCACTTTCCGATCGTACGGCGCGGAGCGCGGTCAGGGCCGGGTGACCGACGAGACGGGCATCATGCCGACCGGGTCGTAGCGCACCGGCGCGCCCGGGTAGGGCGCGTGGATGACCCGGCCGTTGCCGACGTACATCGCCACATGGCTGGCGTCGGAGCGGTAGACGACCAGGTCGCCGGGGCGGGCCTGGGAGAGCGGGACCTGCCGGCCGGCGAAGCGCTGCTCCTGCGAGGTGCGCGGCAGGTGGATGCCGGCGTGCGCGTACGACCACTGCATCAGGCCCGAACAGTCGAAGCCGGAGGGGCCGTTGGCGCCCCACACGTAGGGGCGGCCGAGGGCGGCGCGGGCGGCGGCCAAGGCCGCGGCGGCACGGCCGTCGGGGGCGACGGCGCCGGTCAGGTAGGGCAGGTCGGTGCGGCTGCCCCGGGAGGCGCGGGCGAAGGCGGCGCGTTCGACGGTGGACAGTGAGTTCAGCAGCTGCCGGGCCTTGGCGAGCTTCTTCTCCACGGTCCGCTTGTGGGCGGTGACGGCCCTGCGGCTCTTCTCCAGGTCGGCGAGCTTGCCGGCCGCCTCCGAGCGCTCCTGGGCCAGCTCGCGCAGCGCGGACCGCAACTCCCGCAGCTGGCCGGCCTGCTGGGCGCCGATGCGGTCGAGGGTGGCGGCCTTGTCGAGGTAGTCGTCGGGGTCGTCGGAGAAGAGCAGGGCGACGGCCGGGTCGATGCCACCCGAGCGGTACTGGGCGCCGGCCAGCGAACCCAGCCGCTCCCGGAGGGTGTTGATGCGCTGCTGCTGCCGGGCGATGTGGTCCTGGGCGTGACGCACCTCGCGGCGCAGCGTGCCGGCTCGCTCCACGGCCTTGTCGAAGGCCTGGGTCGCCCGCTCGGCCTCCTGGTAGAGCCGGTCCACCTCGGCACGGGTGTCGCCGTGCGGCGCCGCGTGCGCCGGTACGGCGCCGAGCGCGGCGACCGCGGCCGACAGCGCGCACAGGGCGGCCGCGCCCCGGTCGAATCCGGACGATGCAAGACGGCGATGGGACCCCACGGCAGTCCTTCTGCTGGCGGACGGAGACCGCTTCCCCGGCGCCTGAGGACGGGGAGGCCCCAGCGCCGGGGAAACGCGGCAGACAGTAGCCCCGTCAGAGGACCGCGGCCAAAGACGTCGGAGTCAACACACACTGACGCCCCGCCGCTGACGCAGGTCAACGGCGGGGCGTGGGGTCAGTTCCGGTTCACGGGATTCGCCCGTTCGGGCGCCACCGGGTGCGGGTGTCGCGACGGTTCAGACGCGGACACCGAACATGAACGGGCCGCCTATGGTGCTCATGGACTCGTACCGGACGACCGTGCCGGTGCGCGGGGCGTGCAGGACCTGGCCGTTGCCCGCGTAGAGGCCCACGTGGTGGATGTCGTTGAAGAAGAAGACCAGGTCGCCGACCTGCAGGTCGCTCTGCGAGTAGACGCGCGTGCCGATGTTGGCCTGCGCCTGCGAGGTCCGCGGGATGGAGACGCCGGCCTGGGCGTAGGCCCAGGAGGTCAGGCCCGAGCAGTCGAAGGAGGAGGGACCCGTGGCGCCGTAGACGTACGGCTTGCCGATCTGGCTCTGGGCGGCGGAGAAGGCCGCCCCGGCCCGGCCGGAGGCGGGCGGGGTGTCGCCGAGGTCGACGCGCTCGGTGGAGGAGCGGTTGGCGCGCTGCTGCTCGGCGGCGAGTGCCGCCTTCTCCTTCGCCGTCAGGGTGTTGAGGAGCTTCTGCGCCTCGGCGAGCTTGCCCTGGACTTCCTTCTTCTTCTGCTCCAGCTGGGTACGCGTGGAGGAGAGGTCCTTGAGCTTCTCGGTGGCCTCGGCGCGCTCCTGGGCCAGTTCGCGCTGTTTGTCCTGGATTTTCTTCAGCGCGTCGACCTGCTGGCTGCTCAACTGGTCGAGCGTGGAGGCCTTGTCCAGGTAGTCGTCCGGGTCGGAGGACAGGAAGAGCTGGACCGAGGGGTCGATGCCGCCGGACCGGTACTGGGCGGTGGCCAGCGAACCCAGGCCGTCGCGGAGCTTGTTCAGCTCCTGCTGGCCGCGGGCGACGTTGTCCTGGATGGTGGAGATTTCCTTCTGCAGCTTCTGCTGCTTCTCCTTGGCACCGTTGTACTTCTCGGTGGCCTGCTCGGCCTGCTCGTAGAGCTTGTCGACCTTCGCCTTCACCTCGTCCTTGCTCAGCTTCTCGCTGGGGGCGGCGTTGGCGGCGTTCGCGCTCAGCGCGACGGCAGCGGCGGCTGCGGTGGTCAGCACGGTCACGCGGGTGCGACTCGGCTGCTTGGGTCGACGATGGGACGCCACGGAGGACGAACTCCTTCTTGTGAGTGTTCACCCGTTCGGAGGTTCGAGCCCAGACCCTAGTGACCCACTTATGATCAGTTCAAATCCTCGCGGCAAAAAACCCTGTTGCGCAATGCATTCTTTGCACACAACTCACATGCGGTGACACTTGATTGACGCTGCGCTCCGCACAGATGCGCCCAATTCGGGCATTACCTATGTCCGTTGGACCTTCAGGACAGTCGCTTGAGAAGCACCGCAGAGGCCACCGGTCGGGCACCCGCCTTCGCGACCCCGTCGGCCACCTCCCGGTCGGTGGAGGCGACGATGACCGGACGGCCCGGCGGCTCCGCACGCACGAGTTGGCGGATCAGCTCGTCGGCCGTGACGCCCGGCTTGGAGAACAGCACCCGCACCCCGCGCGGCGGCGCGAGCAGCACCGGCGCGGCCAGTTCGGCGCCGTCGAAGACACACGTCACCTCCGCGCCGGTCTGCGCGGCGAGCGCCGAGAGCTGCCCGAGGAGTCTGAGCCGCTGCTTCTCCAGCGGCATCTGCGGATAGCCGGTCTTGGTGACGTTGTAGCCGTCGACCACCAGGTGCGCCTGGGGCAGCGCGAGCAACTGGTCGAGGATCGCCGGGTCGTTCTCGGACAGGGCGCGGGCCGCGATGTCCTTCGGGGTCATCCGGCCCGGTTCGACCGCGTCCACGGTCTCGGCCGGGCGCACGGACACCGGGGGCAGGGCCAGCTCGCGCCGGAGCCCCTGGGTGGCGTCCAGCAGGGTGTCGAGCAGCAGCCGCACCCGCATGTCCCCCACGCTGCGTCCCTCGCGGGCGGCCCGCCGGGTGGCCTCCAGCGCGGCCTCGGCCTCGCCCAGGCGGCCCTTGAGCCGCCGGGACTCGCTCTCGGCGGCCGACACCTGCGCCTGCGCCTCGGCGCGCAGGGCGTCCATCTCGCCCTGAGCCTTGCGGAGGGCGGCCTCGCCCCGCTTGACGTCGCTGAGCGCGGCACGGAGCTTGCGGTGCAGCGACTCCGCCTCCTTCTTCGCCGACTCCAGCTCCGCGCGCAGCCGTTCGGTCTCGGCCCGGGTGTGGTCGCGGGCCTGGGCCAGCTCGGCGCGCAGCCGCTCCAGCTCGGCCCGGCTCTCCTCGTCCGCCCGCTCGGCGTCCGCCCGCTGGGCCTCCTCGCCGGCCGCGGTGACCAGCTTCACCCAGCCCGCCGGGCGCAGTACGTAGGCCGCGGCCGCCACGTCGAGCGGGTCCGCGGCCGGGGGCGGGGAGCCGGAGTCGAGGGCGCCGGCGAGTTCCGGCTGCGCCTCTCTGAACTTCTCTCCGATCCGCTGGCGGAACAGCGGATCGGTCTCCAGCGCCGCCGCCATCGCGTTCCCGGCGAACTTCGTCCGGCGATTGGGGGCGAACCGGGCGTACTGTCTCAGCTGGGCGGGCAGTTCCGCCACGGTCAGGCCGCCGAAGCCGTCCGAGACGATCTGCACGACCCGGCGGCGCACGCCGTCGGGCAGCGGACGGTCAAGCACCTCAGCGGTGCCGTCGCCCGGCCCCCCGCCTGCGGTCTCCACCATCCGTCACACCCCACTACTTCCGCTGCTTCTCCGGGCCCGCTCCCTCAGGAGCCGGCGCCCGGCCTGTCCACGAGCTCCACCTGGTCCACCGCGTTGCACCAGCGGCAGCGCACCGATTCGATGGTCTCACTGACGACCTCGCGCTCCTCCACCGTCGGCTCACCGGCCAGATCGAGGTGGACGTACTCGACGACCTTCGAGGAACGGGTCACGTCGAACCGGGTGAGATTGCCGCACAGGGTGCAGCGCCATCGCGTCGTGGCGGTCGGCAGGGGAACCGTCATCGTGGTGGTCCGCTTCCTTCTCGTTCTCGGTCCGCGCCGCCGGCCGACGCGTGTGGCTCGTAACCCTAAGGCCTGGGGGGTCCTCGCCGCCCGTCCGTCCACGGCGGCGAGGCGGTCTGTCAGCGTGCGTCCCGTTACGTCATGCTCTGTAGTCATGATCAGCACCTGGAGCACGGCGGCCGGCAGGACACTCAGGACGGTCCGGGGGACCTCGGCACCGGTGACGTACGGCCTCATCGCCCTGTGCTGCCTGATCTTCGTCCTGGGTCCGGCCTCCGGGCTCACCCCGGCGTACGGCCCGGGGGACACGCTGCTCGCCGCGCAGCGGGCGTACTTCCGCCGCTGGGGCGTGGTTCCCGCCGAGCTGTTCGACGGAGCCGCCCGCGAGGCGCTCACCCCGGCCACCGCTCTGTTCGTGCACGGCGGCTGGGTGCATCTGCTCGGCAACATGCTCTTCCTCTTCGTCTTCGGAGCGATGACGGAGGAGCGGATGGGCCGGGTGCAGTTCACCCTTTTCTACGCCGGCTGCGGTTACCTGGCCCTGCTCGGCTACGCGGCCGCCAACGCCGCCTCCGAGCAGTCGCTGGTGGGCGCCTCCGGGGCGATCTCGGCGGTCCTCGGAGCGTTCCTCTACCTGTTCCCCCGCGCGCGCGTGACCAGTCTCCTGCCGTTCCTGTTCTTCCTGCCGCTGCGCTTCCCGGCCTGGGTGGTGCTGCCCTTCTGGGCGGCCCTGCAGTGGCTCGCGGCGGGGCGCGCCTCCGACGGCCCGGGCGTCGCCTATCTCGCGCACCTGGTGGGCTTCGGGCTCGGCTTCGGCTACGCATGGGTGCGCTACGGCAGAGGCAAGGGCCCGAAGGGCGGCCTCGCAAGGGCGGTGGCGGGAGACGGGACGGCTAGAGTGAAGTCCGCACCGGCTCCGGCGTCCGAGGGAGAGAACCAGCCGTGATCACCGCGATCGTCCTCATCAAGACCAGCGTGGACCGGATCCCCGAGATCGCGGAGCGGATCGCCGCACTGGAGACCGTCAGCGAGGTCTTCTCGGTCACCGGCACCTACGACCTGATCGCCATGGTCCGGGTACGGCAGCACGAGGACCTGGCCGAGGTCATCCCCGGCCGGATCAGCAAGATCCCGGGCGTGGAGGCCACCGACACGCACGTCGCGTTCCGCACCTACTCCCAGCACGACCTGGAGGCCGCCTTCGCGATCGGCCTCGACAACTAGTGACCTGAGTCGGAGATTCGTCGGCAGTAGGCGGCGACTTTGTCGAGGATCTCGTCGGCGGTCTTCGTCCAGATGAACGGCCTGGGGTGTTCGTTCCAGTCGGCGAGCCAGCTGCGGATATCCCGTTCCAGGGCTTGCACGGAGCGGTGGACGCCTCGCCTCGACGGCCCGGTGGCGTCGGTGCAGGGAGCCGATCACCTTGCCGGTGGCGACTTCCAGTGCGGCGAACAGGGTGGTGGTGCCGGCCCGGACGTAATCGTGACTGCGGCGTTCGGGAACGCCGGGCACCATCGGCAGCACGGGCTGGGACCGGTCGAGAGCCTGGATCTGCGACTTCTCGTCCACGCAGAGGACAAGCGCCTTCTCCGGCGG
>NZ_JBWKIR010000023.1:64325-135620 GCF_056432605.1 Streptomyces sp. NPDC045022 | reverse complement strand
GCTCGACCTCCTGGAAGGACCCCGGGTCCAGGAGCAGCTCGATCCGCTCCCGCGCCGTCAGCTTGCCCTTGGCGTGCTGCGCCTCGGTCGCCTTCTCGCTGGGGCCCGCCACGGCGTGTGCACGAATCTCGTGCAGCTCGGCGACCCGTCCGCGCGCGTCCGTCGGCTCGCTGGTCGGCTCACCCGTCGTCTCTTCCAAAACGGTCATGTAGCGACCTTACGAAGGACACCAAGGAAAGCGAGCCGTCGACTCCGTACAGTCTCCGGCCCGTTTTCCTGGTGCCAGTGAACAGAACCGCGGCCGTGTGCAGCCGTTCCGACTGCTCAGACGGCCCGAGTGTTGTAGGTGTGTCACAAAGCCGTCACCTGAGAGCCACCTCACATTCGTGGGTGGAACATGCCCTCCCCGGAGTGACACGGACCCTCAGACGGCGGTCCGCCGACAGGACCACCACGCTGTCGTCGGCCCGGTTCACCGCGCGCACGGGGTGGTCCCAGACGATCTCCAGCGGCTCACCCGTGCGGGGCGGCTCGCTCACGCGGAGGGTGGCCGTCCGGCCCCGGCGCACGACGAGCACGCTCGCTCCCGCCGACACGGTCAGGTCTCCCACCGTACCGATCCGCCAGAAGTTCGTGGCCGTCAGCCCCAGGCGGGGTACGGCGACGGCCTGGCAGGTGCCGTCGTTGGCCAGGACGGACAGCCAGTGACGGTCGGCGGCCCGGGCGGCGGTCTCCGCGCGGGAGGCCCCGGGCAGCAGGACGTAGACGTAGCCGACTCCGGCCGGATCGGTGCCGTGGTCGAGCCACAGGGTCTGCCAGCGCCGGGTGCGGCGCTCGTCGGCACCGCCGGTGTTGATGTCGGCCCAGGCACCGGTGCGGTCCTCGCGAAGGGTGCGCAGATCGCCCCCGCGCGGCAGCAGCCACCCGCCGTGCCCCTCCAGGTGGGCCCACCGCCGGGCGCGTACGAAGGACTGCGTGCCGCCCTCGCCCAGGTTGCGGTTGTCCACGACCGTCTCGACCGGGACACCGTCGGCGCAGCTGATCCCGGCGCCGAGACAGACCACGGCGTCGGGCAGGAAGAACCAGGACTTGCGGGCTTCCAGGGTGGAGCCGAGGCCCTTGAGGTGCTGGCCCACGGCCGCGTACGTGCCGTCCGTGGTGCCGCCGACCCAGCGGACGTCCGGCCTGGGTGCGCCCCACTCACCGCCGGCCCGGTCGGCCAGCCGTCTGGCCGACACCGTGGTGCCGGGCAGCCGGTACCAGTCGACGGTGGGCCAGTACCAGTCCGTGTACTGGTCGCTGCGGCCCTCCGGCCACCAGGAGAGCATTCCGGACCCGGTGTGCCAGCCGCGCGGGTTCTCGCCGTTGCCGCACTCGTAGTGGGCGATACGGTCGCTGGCCATGGAGAGGGCGGCGGTGAAGCGGCGCCCGCGGTGGACGGCACGGTCCATCGCCGGGAAGAGACGGTGGCCGGGGGATTCCGGGGCCGCGGGGACAGACGACTCGGCGACGGCGTGCAGCCGGGCGAGATCGGCCACCCCGAACTGGCGGGCGGTCAGGGACGGCACCACGGTGTCCCGTTCGATCCACCCCTTGATCCGGCCGTACCAACGCTCCCGCTCCGCCTGGCTCGCGCCACCCGCGAGAAGGGCGATGGCCGCGACGAGTGCCTGCCCGTGGTAGTGGTCGCCGCGCATCACCCCCAGGTCGTCGCCGCGCAGGTGACCCCGGCTGATGGCACGGCCGTTGACGCAGTCCATCACCAGCCCGTCGTGGATCAGGGGGGCGTAGGCGTGCTCGACGCCGTCCAGGATGTGCTGCCGGGCGGGATCGGTGACCTCCCACGGCGACCCGGCGAGCAGGGCGAACAGCCGTCCCAGGCCGTCGAGCAGGACCTGGCCGTACGTCCCCGAGTAGGCGACCCAGGTGTGCTGGACGAACGAACCGTCTGCGTACAGCCCGTCCCCCTCGGTGGCATACGGGAAGACCGGCGAGAGGGCGTTCCGGGCGAGCAGGAGGCGTCCGGCGTCCCGCCCCAGGAGCCCGCGCAGGGCGACGGACCGGCACAGGTCGACGCGGTTGGCGCCGGTGGAGGTGCCGGAGTAGTCGGTGAGCATCTCGTCCGGGATGAAGTGGTCGACGGCCGCGCAGGCGGCCGCGATCCGGGCGTCACCCAGCCGCTCGTACAGGGCGGCCGTGATGTCCATGAGCAGCCGGGGGCTGCCGATCTGCCACTCCCACCAGTTGCCGTAGCGGGTGGTGGCCGGGTGGTAGACGGTGGCGCTGAGATGGTCGAGGCCGCGAAGGACGTCCGCGAGGAGTGCGGGGTCGGCGGTGGAACCGGTGCCGGGCTGGGCGTAGGCCTGGGTCATGGTCCACAGGCGGCCGTAGCTGAAGGTGATTCCGGACGGCGGGTCGAAGGGGTGGCCGGGCCAGAGGGAGGTGGCCGCGGGAACCATGGTGCGGCTGACGTCGCGGGCGAGCGAGCCGAGTTGGGCGAGACGGGAGGCGTACGGCTCGGCGCCCGGGTCGAACCCCGCCCCCAGGGCGATGTCGAGCCAGCGGCGGCGCAGGAGGTCGTAGGGATCGTCGGCCGCGCGGGCGCGGGGCGCCAGGGTGGGGACGAGGGCGGCGGCCAGCAGTAGCGCGCGTCGGGTCATGCCCACGGGACCGGCCACCGCCCTCCCCCGCCGGCTCAGCAGCCGCCGCAGTTGTAGTAGAGGACGTCCCAGTGGCTGCCCTCGTCGGCGTAGATGTTGCCGGAGCCGGACTTGTACTGCGGGGCGCCGTCGCCGCGCAGGCCGATGTAGCCGAAGTTGTTCTTGATGTACGACGTCACGCAGGTGTTCTTGCCGTAGTCGAGCTTGTAGCCGTTCCAGTGGGAGTAGGTACCGGAGGCGTGGCCGGTCTCGGTGCCGCCGGTGATGTTGAGGGCGCAGCCGCTGGCCCGCTTGAGGGTCTGGGCGCCCTGGGCGGTGGCGAGGTTGAGCTGGTCGAAGGACGTACAGGTGGAGTTGTTCCGGTCCGAGCAGTTGCCGGAGGACGACCAGGTGATGCCGACGTCACGGAACATCTGGGTGGCGGTCGCGTGACTGATCTTGGTGACGGCGAAGGCGTCGGTGGCGGTGCCCACGACGGCGATGCCGGGGGCGACGACGAGGGCGAGTGCGGTCAGACAGGAGCGGAGCTTCATGACCTTGTTGGCCTTCATGGGGACCTTCCTGCGGTCGGCCGTGCTTCCTTCGGGTCGGCTGTGCAGGTGGTGCACGCAGATGGTGCCCGAGTTCTACGCGCGTCCGCCAGAGGCCGTGTGGGGTAACTGTGCGCTACTTCGACAACACACTGCGGATGCTGTTGAAAGTCGAACGAAATGGGATTACTGTCGGAGTCACCGAGTTCGTTTAACGTTCAACAAGGAGCACGACATGGGCATCTTCAGCCGCAAGGACAGCACCCCCGCGACCACTGCGGCGCCGACCGCCGCAGGCCCCGGCCTGGCCGCGCTGACCGGCGACTACACGATCGACCCGGCCCACACGACGATCGGTTTCGTGGCCCGGCACGCGATGGTCACCAACGTCAAGGGCGGCTTCCACGACTTCACCGGCACGCTGCACCTGGACGGCGACGAGCCCGCCAAGTCCACCGCCACGCTGGACATCAGGATGGAGAGCATCGACACGGGCAACGCCGACCGTGACGGGCACCTGAAGTCGTCCGACTTCTTCAGGACCGACGAGTTCCCGACCATGACCTTCCGGTCCACCAAGGCGGAGGCCCTGGGCGGCGACGACTACCGCGTCACCGGCGACCTCTCCCTCCTCGGCGTCACCAGGCCGATCACCATCGACCTGGAGTTCAACGGCGCCGCGAAGGACCCGTTCGGCAACGAGCGCGTCGGCTTCGAGGGCAAGGCCGAGATCCTGCGCTCCGAGTGGGGCCTGACCTGGAACGCCGCGCTGGAGACCGGCGGCGTGCTCGTCTCCGACAAGATCAAGCTGAACTTCGACATCTCCGCGATCAAGAACGCGTGAGCCTCCGGCGGACCGGCCGCGCGGACACGTCCGCCGGGTGGTTCCTCACCGAGGAGCGTCGAACTCGCACCACACGAACTTGCCCGGGTTCCGCTCCCCCACCCCCCACTTGTCCGCCAGCGCCGACACGAGCAGCAGGCCCCGGCCGCCCTCCGACTCCGGATCCGCCTCCCGGAGCCGGACGGTACCGGGGCCGCTGTCATGCACCTCCATCCGCAGCCGGTCCTCGCCGCGCGCGAGATCGAGCCGGACGGAGAAACCCCGGCCGGGCGGCACACCGTGCAGCAGCGCGTTGGTGGCCAGCTCGCTGACGCACAGCAACACGTCCTCCGCGCGCCGCCGCAGCCGCCAGTCCGTCAGCACCGCCCGTGTGAACTGCCGCGCCGACCCGACCGACCTGCGGTCCCGCCGGAAGAACGCCACCCGCGTTCCTAGGAGTTGGATTTCCTGGTTCATGCGACGAGGGTCACGGTGCGTGACTACGGTGGACCACTGGGTGAGGTCGTAGAGACGGGCTCTACGACTCCACTACGAGGACGTCCGTGGGGTACGGGGGAATGGCACACGCATGCCCAAGAAAGTCAGTACCTGGCAGGCGGTCGGCGCGCTGGTCGCGCACTACCGGAAGAAGGCGCACCTCTCGCAGGAGGCGTTAGCCGAGCACGTGCACCTCCACGTCGACACCGTGGCCTCCATCGAGCAGGGGCGGCTGGCCCTTCAGCCGTATCGCGCCGAGCAGTTCGATGAGGTGCTGGAGACGGGCGGGGCGTTGACGGTACTTCTGGAGAAGCTGCCCGTTCGGGATCGGATCGTTCAGTTCGCTCAGGGGTTGGTGGATCACGAGCAGGAGGCGGTCAGTTTCCTGACGTACGAGACCCTGGTCGTTCCGGGGCTCCTTCAGACGCCGGACTACTGCCGGGCGGTCTTCGACTACCGGTATCCGGCGCTGGGCAGCGAGACGGCCGATCAATGGGTCCAGGCTCGCATGGAGCGGCAGTTAATCTGGCAGCGAGAGCAACCGCCCGTGGGCCACTTCATCTTGGAGGAGGCCATTTTGCGGCGGCCGGTGGGCGGTCCGGAAGTCCTACGCCAGCAGATCCGTCAGATCCTGGAGTTCACCCGGCCGGTTCAGATGAGCGTCCAGATTGTGCCCATGGAGCAGACGCCTCATGCGGCACTGGGTGGACCGATGGTGCTGCTTGAGACTCCGGAGCACGAACGGTTGGTCTACCTGGAAGTCCAGCGCGCCAGTTTCCTCGTAGATGACCCGGAAGAGGTCAGCTACTACCACCACAAGTATGCGATGCTGCGGTCTCAGGCGCTCTCCTGCGAAGAGAGCGAATGCCTCCTGAAGGGACTGCTAGGAGAGTCATGAGCACCGCAGCACTGGCATGGTTCAAGTCCAGCTACAGCAGCAGTGAGGGCGGCAACTGCCTCGAACTCGCCTACACCTGGCACAAGTCCAGCTACAGCAGCAACGAAGGCGGCGACTGCGTCGAGGTCGCCGCCCACCCCGCCGCCGTCCACATCCGCGACTCCAAGGTTCCCGCTGGTCCGATCCTCACCCTCTCCCCCGCCACGTGGAGCGAGTTCCTGAACGGCGTCTAGGGGGTCAGAAGCCCCCGCCGAAGTCCCCTCCCCCGCCTCCGCCGCCGTCGAAGCCGCCTCCGCCACCGTCGCCGAAGCCGCCTCCGAAGTCCCCGGAGTCGAAGTCGGTGCCGGAGACGTCACCGCCCTCGTAGCCGCTTCCGTAATCACCGCCGCCGAAGTCCCCGTACCCGGTGCCGTAGTCCGCCCCGTACGCCGGTGTGGCCATCATGCTGCCGAGCAGGGTGCCGACGAGCAGGCCGGGGAGGATGCCGCCGCCGAAGTAGCCGCCCGCCCAGGGGCCGTAGGCCGGGCCGGCGTCCCAGTAGGGGCGGCGGCCGTAGTCCGTGTCGACTTCGCGGACCACCGGGTCGCGGCCGTCGGCCAGCCGGGTGGCGTCGGCCGCGCAGACCGGGACCTGGCGCTGGGCGCCACCGGGCGGGGTCCAGGTGGCGTCGGTGACGGAGGGACCGTGGCGGGGGTCGAAGAAGCACGGCGGCCGGCGTTCCGGGAGCGGGCGGCCCTCGCGACGGGCGGCCAGCCGGGCGAGGGAGAAGCGGCCGTCCTCCAGGGCCTCGGTGACCGTACGGACGTCCTCCGGCCTGCGCGCCTCGGCCATGCGCTGTTTCGCCGTCTCGTAGGTGTCCAGGGCACGTGTGTAGTCGGCGCGCATCGCGTCGTCGGCACCCGGCTCCGACGGCTGGAAGTCCAGCCGGTCCAGTTCCTCGCCGAAGGCGGTGATGTCCTCGTCCACCACCACCCGCAGGCGGTCCAGGGCGGCCCGCTGCTCCTCCTCGCCCCGGCGGCGGCCCCGGCGGACCAGCGCGTACGCACCCGCGCCGCCGGCCACCACCACCACGGCCGCCGTGATCAGCGCCGTGCTCGACGCGCCGCCGCCCGAGCCGGAGGAGGCGCCCCAGCTCTTCGGGGCGTGGCCGCCCATGTTGGCCAGGGCGCGGTCGGTGAAGTCGGTCAGCTGGGTCTTGGCGTCCTCGCCCCGCACGCTGCCCACCAGGTTCCGCCGGGCCGTCGGCGACATGACGGAGGAGTCGGCGCGGGCGTCGAAACGGTCACCGAGGCGGATGCCGTACAGGCCGGTGATGCCGGTCGCGGCACGCAGGTCGGAGAACAGGTTCGCCGTCGGGTAGCCGGCCGGGAGCACCGTGATGAACAGGGGTTTGTTCGCGGCTTTGATCCGTTTCGCCAGCGCGTCGGCGTCCGGCTTCGACAGCTGGGCGGAGGCCGCCGGGTCGACGTAGACCGGGCTCTCGCGCAGCGCCTGGGCGATCGTGGAGATGCCGGTCCGGGCGCTGGCGTGGGGTGCGAACGTGGTCGCCACCACCAGGGCGAGGGCGGCCAGCAGCAGCGCCGGGAGGCTTCGGGTCCGCAGGACGGCCTTCATACTTCGAAAGTACCCGAAGCCTCCCGTACTGGTCGTGCAAGGCGGTCGGCCGGAGGCTACGCCGCCCGGTACGCCTCCACCAGCTTCTCCACCGCCTTCCCGTACCGGCCGGTCAGCAGCAGGTGGTCGGCGTCGGCGAAGGGCTTCGCCACCGCCGCCGTGATCCGTTCGCCCACCTTCCGCTGCACCAGCAGGCGGGCCCTGGTCACCAGCTCGCGTCCGGTCCGGTCGGCACCGGTCCGCTCGGCCGTCACCGCCCGCGCGCCCAGTTCCCGCAGCGTGGCCGGACCGCCTCGCGGGACGGTGGTGCGGGTGGTCAGCCCCCAGCCGTAGGGGAACTGCGGGTCGTACGACGCGTCGCCGACGTTGATCGGGAGCTGCGACTCGGACCTGGGCCAGGTGACGGGGAGCTGTCCGGTGAAGGGGCGCTCGCCGTAGAGGACGTCGGCGACACCCTCGCCCTCGGTGCCCGGCAGCCAGGAGGCCACCAGGGCGTCGATCCGGTCCAGCCGGTCGCCGATGAGCTGCGGGCGGCCGGAGACGACGAGCACCGCGCACTTCATGGCCGCGCACACCCTGTCCACGGCTGCTCTGTCGGCCGCGGACAGCTGGAGGTCGTGGCCGTTGCCGACGTCTCCGACGCCCTCGGCGTACGGGGTCTCACCGACGACCACCACGCCGACGTCGTAGCCGCCGGTCGGAGCCGAGGCGTCCTTGGAGTAGGTGACGTGCCCGCCCGCCGCGCGCAGGCCCTGGAGGATGGTCGTGCCGGGGGTGATGTCCCCGGAGGACCCCTGCCAGGTGAGGGTCCAGCCGCCGGTCTGGTTGCCGATGTCGTCGGCGTTGGATCCGGCGACGTAGACCTTCTCGCTCTTCTTCAGGGGCAGCACCCCGCCCTTGTTCTTCAGCAGCACCTGCGATGCGGCGGCCGCGTCGCGGGCGACCTCCCGGTGGGCCCTGGAGCCGATCGCGGCGGCGCCGGTGGTGTCGGCGTAGGGGTGCTCGAAGAGGCCCAGCCGGAACTTCTGGGTGAGGATGCGGGAGACGGCGTCGTCGACCCGGTCCTCGCTGATCCGGCCGGCCCTCACCTCGTCGACGAGCGTGCTGGTGAAGTCCTTGTAGGTGTACGGCACCATCATCATGTCCAGGCCCGCGTCGACGGACGTGCGGACGTGGGAGGCGTAGTCGCCGGGGAGCTGGTCGATGGCGTTCCAGTCGCTGATGACGAAGCCGTCGAAGCCCAGACGGTCCTTGAGCACGCCGTTGATCATGTCGCCGCGGGCGTGCATCTTCACCGCGCCCTTGCCGTCGCCGACGATGTCGAGGGAGGAGTACGACGGCATGACCGTGCCGATCCCCCGGTCGACGGCCGTGCGGTACGGGGCCAGGTGGATGTCCTCCAGCTGCTTGCGGGTGACCTTGGTGACGCCCTGGTCGATCGTGTAGGTGCCGGTGGTCGAGGAGCCGTACCCGGTTCCGCCGTCGCCCACGAAGTGCTTGGCCGTGGCGAGCACCTTGTCGTCGCGGCTCAGGTCCCGTCCGTCCGCGCGCCCCTGGAGGCCCTGGATGACGGTCTCCATGGACTCCACGAGGGCGGGGTCCTCACCGAAGGACTCGTAGGAGCGGCCCCAGCGTTCGTCGCGGCTCACGCACAGGCAGGGGGCGAAGTCCCATGGGATGCCGGTGGCGCGGACCTCGGCCGCCGTCACCGAGCCGGTCCGGTAGGCGAGTCGCGGGTCCCTGGTCGCGCCGAGGCCGATGTTGTGCGGCATGATCGTGGCGCCGGACAGGTTGTTGTGGCCGTGGACCGCGTCGACGCCGTAGATCAGCGGGATCTGGAAGCGCGTCGCCTGGGCGCGGACCTGGAAGGCGTCGATCATCTTCGCCCAGGACTCGGGCGTGTTGGGCGTGGGCGTGGAGCCGCCGCCCGACAGGAGCGAGCCGAGGGCGTAGGTGGCGATGTCCCCCGGGGCCGTGAGCGCGCCGCGCTCGGCCTGGGTCATCTGGCCGGCCTTCTCCGCCAGGGACATGCGGCCGAGCAGGTCCGCGACCCGCTTGCGCACCGGCAACCCGGCGTCGAGGTACGGCAGTCCGTGTGCGTCGATCACGATCTGCGGGGTCTCGGCGGGGGCCTTCGCGCCGGTGACCGTGAGCTGGAGGGGGATGGTCTCGGCGGGTTCGGCCGTCCGGTCCCTGCGGGTGGGCACCTCGATGGTCCGCGTGGTGCCGGACGCGGTGCCCGCCGGGAAGGTGAGGGTGCCGGAGACGGGGGCGTAGTCCTTGCCGGGCTCGGCGCTGCCGCCGCTCGTCTCGTAGCGGACGGTCACCGGCTCGTCGACCGGTGCGGAGCCGGTGGTGGCCAGGGTGACCCGCACCTTGGCGGTGCCGCCCTCCTGGACCGGGTGGACGGCCGCGTCGGTGGTGACGGAGGCGTGCAGCGACTGGTCGGCCCGGCCGTACAACTCCACGTCGTCCAGGGCGAAGTCGCCCTTGGCGCCGGCCGGGAGCGTGACGGCGTAGCCCCACATCTGCTGGAGGCCGAGGACGTGGTCGATGCCGCCGACGGGCTGGTAGTCGGTGCGGTAGGTGAAGTCGGTGAAGGGGATCTCGATCTGCTTCCAGCCGGTGAAGTCGTCGGTGAAGGAGGTCGTCCAGAGTTCCGAGGCCTCGCCGTGGGCGCCGCCGTCCTTGATCTCGAAGGCGATCTTCCTGCCGTTGTTCCGGCCGTCCCACCAGAAGCGGACGCCCCGGTGGGCCGACCAGTCGTGGGCGGGTTCGGTGGCGGCGAAGTCGTGGGTGAAACCGCCGTAGCCGCTGATGTCGTAGGTGCCGGTGAGGACTTTGCCGCCCTCGGGGGCGTCGGGGCGTTGCGCGAGCTGGAGGGCGGGCGGGTCGTCGGCGTCGCCTCCCCAGGTGAAGACGCCCTCGGCGGGCTGGGAGGCGAAGGGGACCTCGCCCTCGAAACGGTCGATCGGGACAGGTGCCGGGTCGTCCGCGGCTCGTGCGGTCGCCCAGGGCAGCAGACCGGCGAGCAGTGCGGCGGAGGCGAGCAGGGCGGTTCTTCGCATGGACCTTCCCTCGGCTCTCATGGTTCACTCAGGGCTTAGCTCACGTCATGAGTTAACTGGGGGCTCGCAGACCCGTCAAGACGGCATGTCAGGCGGTCGGAGCACAACCTCCCCCCACACCAGGCACGTTGGCTCTCCCCAGAAGGGCGACGCACCATGAGAAGTTCCTCGCGCACGGCCCGGCTGCTCCTCACCGGCCTGCTGGCCACCGCCGGGCTCACGACCCTCGGCGTCCCCTCCGCGCACGCGGCCGGTGAGCAGGTCACGGCCTGGCTCACCACCACGGACGACTCCGCCGGACGGCATGTCGTCCGCGGACTCCAGGCGCAGACACCGTTCGCCTTCCAGTCCGGGGCGGGCGGCGGTGGCGAGAACATCACCGTGGACGAGAACACCCGCTACCAGACCTTCACCGGCGGCGGCGCGTCGTTCACGGACACCGCGGCCTGGCTGATGAACACCAGCGGGGCACTGTCCCAGGCGACGCGGGACGCGACCATGCGCAAACTGTTCTCGCCGGCGGACGGCATCGGCCTGTCGTTCCTGCGCAATCCGATGGGCGCCTCGGACCTGGCACGGTACGGCTACACGTACGACGACGTACCGGCCGGCCGGACCGACCCGGGTCTCGGCGGCTTCTCCATCGCGCACGACCTCGCGGACGTCGTCCCGTTGACCCGGCAGGCGCTCCAGCTCAACCCCTCCCTCACGGTGCTGGCCTCGCCGTGGACGGCACCGGCCTGGATGAAGGACAGCGGCTCCCTCAACGGCGGGTGGCTGAAGGGGGAGGACTACGGGGCGTACGCCTCGTACTTCGTGAAGTACCTCCAGGCGTACAAGGACCAGGGCATCAACGTCTCGTACGTCACCGCGCAGAACGAGCCGACCTGCTGTTCCGGCTATCCGTCCATGAGCTGGAACGCGAGCGGGCTGGCGTACTTCACCAAGAGTGAGCTGCTGCCCAAGCTCCAGGCGGCGGGTCTGACGACGAAGGTGCTGGCGCACGACTGGAACTGGGACGTCTACGACTCCTACGCCGCCCAGACGGTGGACGACGCGGCGGTCCGCAACCATCCGAACTTCGGCGGCATCGCCTGGCACGGCTACGGCGGTGACGTCACCAAGCAGACGACCGTGCACAACCAGTACCCGGCGCTGGACGCCTTCGGTACCGAGCACTCCGGCGGCACCTGGATCGCCGACCAGCAGCGCGAGGACATGTCGAACATCATCGACTACACGCGCAACTGGGCGAAGTCGGTGACCAAGTGGTCGCTGGCGGTGGACCAGAACATGGGTCCGCACAACGGCGGCTGCGGCACCTGCACCGGGCTGATCACCGTGCACAACGGGGACGGCGCGAGCGGGACGGTCGACTACACGATCGAGTACTACACCATGGGCCACCTGACGAAGTTCGTCCGGCCCGGCGCCCAGCGGATCGCCTCGACGGCGTCCGCCGCGGTGCCGAACGTGGCCTGGCGCAACCCCGACGGCAGCAAGGCGCTGATCGCCTACAACGACTCGTCGTCGGCGAAGACGGTCACCATCGACTGGGGCTCGCAGCACGCCACCTACTCGCTGCCCGGCAAGACCTCGGCCACCTTCACCTGGTCCGGCAGCCAGTCCGGCGGCGGCAGCCGGACCGGCTCCCTCACCGGCCTGGCCGGCAAGTGCCTGGACGTCGCGGGCGGTTCGAGCGCCAACGGCACGGCGGTGCAGCTCTACGACTGCAACGGCAGCACGGCCCAGCAGTGGACCGTCCAGGCCGACGGGTCGGTCCGGGCGCTCGGCAAGTGCCTGGACGTGGTCTCGGGCGCGACGGCGGACGGGGCCAAGGCGCAGTTGTACGACTGCAACTCAACCGGTGCCCAGCAGTGGTCGTACAACGCCACCACCGGTGATGTCGTGAACACGGCGGCCGACAAGTGCCTCGACGTCACCGACAACTCCTCGGCGAACGGGGCACGGGCACAGATCTGGTCGTGCACCGGCGCCGCCAACCAGAAGTGGCGACTGCAGTAGGGCGGACATGAGACGTACGGGGGCCGTGGCGGCGGGAGTCGTCGGCGGGATGCTGCTGCTCGGCGGCTGCGCCGCCGTGGATCTGCCGCTCGCGGGGGTGCGGGTCGGCACGGACGGGACGCCGTACGCGGTGTTCCGGCCGTGCGGTGACGACGGTTACCAGGGCCCGCACCTGGACGGGCGCGAGCGCGGTGCCGGGAACGGCCCCGTGACCACCGGGTGGGACGCGCGGACGGAGGGGCTGCACGGAGATGCCGACTTCCCCCTCTTCCGCCCGCCCGAGAGCTGGCGGGCCCGGCACCGCGGGAAGCAGCAGCTGCTGCCCCGGCACGACTACGTCCTCGGGTTCGCGCACTACGTCAGCGGCGACTCCTACAACGGGGTCGTGGAGTTCACCACCGAGCAGATCCGGCGGCTGAAGCCCGGCCAGGTCCGGGCGGACGGCCGTACGATGAGCCGCGACGCGTTCGAGAGGCTCGCCGGGGACTCCTGCTGAGCGGCGGCCGCCCGGCGGCTGGGGGACGATGAGGGAAGCGGCGGGGCCCGCCGGACCGGCCCCTCGTCCTGGCACGTCCGCGAGCCCACCGCCCTGGAGGCCCGTATGACCACACCGCAGGATCTGTTCCTCGTCAGCCTGGACGTCCCCGGTGACCGTCCCATCGAGCAGGGCGACCTGGCGCTGGCGCTCGCGGGGGCCGAGCTGATCGACCTCCTCACCGCGCGCGCCCTCACCCTGGAGGGCGAGCGCATCGTGCCGGGGCCGACGCTGACCACGGGTGACCGGCTGCTGGACGAGGCGGGGGCCTCGCTCGTCCGGCACGAGCCGTACGAGAGGGTCGAGGACTGGCTGTGGCGGCGCGGGCAGGGGCTGGCCACGGCCTACCGGGACGTCCTGGAGTCCGAGGGGCAGCTCACCGGGAAGCACCGGCGCTGGCCGGCGCTGCGCGACAGGGACGCCCCCCGGGCCGACACCCCCGCCCGGCGGCACGCGGCCGACCGCTGGTGGTCCCACGAGCCCGTCCTGGCCGGCCTCGCCTCCACCCTCGGCATCCAGGACGACCGGCCCGCCGAGGAACCCGGCGACGAGGCGGTCGGCGACGAGGCGGTCGACACCGTGCTCCTGGCGGTCGGCGACGCGGTGACCGAGCTGGAGGCCGTGCGCGAGCGGCGGCGCATCGAGAACCTGGCGTTCGACAACATCTGGCGGGCGCCCTGACACCGGTTCGGCACCATCGGGCGGGCGTCGTGGGCGGGCTAGCGGATCGGTTCGCCGATGCCCAGCAGATTGCCCTCGCTGTCGCGGAACCACGCGCCGCGTTCGCCGCGCGCGCCCTTGCTCGGGTAGTTGCCCTCGACCTCGGCGATGCCGTCCCGGGTGCGGAACCCGGGCGCGTCGACCTCCTCGAAGACCACGCCCCGGCGCCGCAGCTCCGCCACGGCCGCCTCGATGTCGTCCACCTCGAAGGCCATCTGGGTGAAGGTACCGGGCGAGGTCCCCGTCGACCGGAAGACCACGAAGTCCACACCCGAGCACCGGTACAGCAGCCCGCCGGGGCGTTCGTCCACGGGTTCCAGGCCGAGCTTCTCGGCGTAGAAGCGCCGGGCCCGGTGCAGGTCCCCGGCGGGCAGCCGGGTCGCGACGCGGGCCCGGCTCAGAAGATCACTGTCGTCTGGGGTCACACACCCACTGTGCCTACTCCGCCGGCGCCACGCCCGCCCGCAGCAGGCCGTACGTGTACGCGTCCTCCAGGGCCTGCCAGGACGCGGCGATGACGTTCTCCGCCACGCCGACCGTGGACCACTCGCCGGAGCCGTCGGAGGTGGAGATCAGCACGCGGGTGGTGGAGGAGGTGCCGTGCACGCCCTCCAGGATGCGGACCTTGTAGTCGACCAGCTCCAGCTTGGCGAGCTGCGGGTAGATCTTCTCCAGCGCCACGCGCAGGGCCCGGTCCAGGGCGTTGACGGGGCCGTTGCCCTCCGCGGTGGCGACGATCCGCTCGCTCTTGGCCCACAGCTTGACGGTGGCCTCGTTGGCGTGGGTGCCGTCGGGGCGGTCCTCGACGATGGCCCGCCAGGACTCGACGTCGAAGTACTTCAGCGGCCTGCCCTCGGCCTCGGCGCGCAGCAGCAGTTCGAAGGAGGCGTCGGCGGCCTCGTAGGTGTAGCCCTTGAGTTCGCGCTCCTTCACGCGCTCGACGACCCGGCCGACCAGCTCGCGGTCGCCGCCCAGGTCGATGCCGAGTTCCTTGCCCTTCAGCTCGACCGAGGCACGGCCGGCCATGTCGGAGACCAGCATGCGCATGGTGTTGCCGACCAGTTCGGGGTCGATGTGCTGGTACAGGTCCGGGTCGACCTTGATCGCGGAGGCGTGCAGGCCGGCCTTGTGCGCGAAGGCGGAGACGCCGACGTAGGGCTGGTGGGTGGAGGGGCTGAGGTTGACGACCTCGGCGATGGCGTGGGAGATGCGGGTCATCTCGCGCAGCCGGCCCTCGGGCAGCACCTTCTTGCCGTACTTCAGCTCCAGGGCCGCGACGACCGGGAAGAGGTTGGCGTTGCCGACCCGCTCGCCGTAGCCGTTGGCGGTGCACTGCACGTGGGTCGCGCCCCCGTCGACGGCGGCCAGGGTGTTGGCGACCGCGCAGCCGGTGTCGTCCTGGGCGTGGATGCCGAGCCGGGCGCCGGTGTCGGCGAGGACCGTGGAGACGACCGCGTGGACCTGGGCGGGCAGCATGCCGCCGTTGGTGTCGCAGAGGATGACGACATCGGCGCCGGCCCCCGAGGCCGTGCGGACGACCGCCTTGGCGTACTCGGGGTTGGCGCGGTAGCCGTCGAAGAAGTGCTCGCAGTCGACGAACACGCGGCGGCCCTGGTCCTTCAGGTACGACACGGTGTCGCGGACCATCTCGAGGTTCTCCTCGAGGGTGGTGCGCAGCGCCAGTTCCACATGCCGGTCGTGCGACTTGGCGACCAGGGTGATCACCGGGGCACCGGACTCCAGGAGCGCCCTGACCTGGGGGTCGTCGGCGGCCTTGGCGCCGGCGCGGCGGGTGGCGCCGAAGGCGACCAGCTGGGCGTGCTTGAAGTCGATCTCCGCCTGCGCGCGGGCGAAGAACTCGGTGTCGCGGGGGTTCGCGCCGGGCCAGCCGCCCTCGATGAAGCCCACGCCGAAGTCGTCCAGGTGCCGTGCGATGGCGAGCTTGTCCGCGACGGTGAGGTTGATGCCCTCGCGCTGCGCGCCGTCGCGCAGCGTGGTGTCGAAGACGTGGAACGAGTCGTCGAGCTCGTTGGTTGCCGTCTCGGTCATGGTCTCAAGACTCCTGTTGTGGATCTTCGGTCTTACCGGAATGACCGGCTCCACCGTCCCCCCAATACTCCCTCGCGCTCCGCTGCCGGCTGCAGGTGGGCCGGAAAACGAAAAAACCCCTCGCGGGTGCGAGAGGTCTGCGCGCGGGTCGAGGACGACGGTGGCCACCCGCATCTGTTCGTACGAGGTGGTCACTGCGGACCGGCGCGCCTGCTGCCAATAATCATGGCGAACGAGAGCACGGGGGAAGTCTGGCACAGCCCCGCCCCCGGCTCACCGCCCGTCTCAGGATGCGGTCGCCACGCTGGACTCCCCGGAGGCCTCCGCCGCCCGCACCCTGGCCAGATCCAGGTCCTTCGTCTCCCGCATGGTGACGTAGACCACAAGGGATACCGCGGCACAGCCCGCCACGTACCAGTAGAAGCCGGACTCGGCGCCGGCGTTCTTGAACCAGAGGGCGACGTATTCGGCGGTGCCGCCGAAGAGGGCGTTGGCGATGGCGTACGGCAGGGCGACACCGAGCGCGCGCACACCGGTCGGGAAGAGTTCGGCCTTCACGCAGGCGTTGATGGACGTGTAGCCGGTGACCACGATCAGCGCGAGGAGAGCGAGGCCGAGGGCGGACCAGTAGCCGTTCGCGTGCCTCAGCAGCGTCATGATCGGCACCGTGAGGAAGGTGGAGCCGACCGCGAAGGTGATCAGCAGCGGGCGGCGGCCGATGCGGTCCGAGAGGCGGCCCGCGAGCGGCTGGAGGCAGGCGAAGACGATCAGCGCCGTGAACGAGACCAGGGTCGCGGTCTTCTTGGGCAGGCCCGCCGAGTTGGAGAGGTACTTCGTCAGGTAGGTCGTGTACGTGTAGTAGGCGACCGTGCCGCCCATGGTGAGGGCGATGACCAGGAACGCCTCCCGCTTGTGCTGCCACAGGGCGCGCAGGGTGCCGCGCTCCCCGGCGTGCGAGGTGTCCTCCTCGTAGACCTCGGTCTCCAGCATGTTCCGGCGCAGATAGAAGATCACGGCCGCCCCGAGCGCGCCGACGACGAAGGGGATGCGCCAGCCGTAGCTGTGCAGGGCGTCGTCGGACATGGTGCGCTGGAGGATGATCTGCAGGCCCAGGCCGACGATCTGGCCGGCGGTCATGGAGACGTACTGGAAGCTGGAGGCGAAGCCGCGGTTGCGGGGGTCGGAGGCCTCGGTGAGGTAGGTGGCGCTGGCCGCGTACTCGCCACCCACCGACAGGCCCTGCAGCAGGCGTGCGACGAGCAGCACGAGCGCGCCGCCGTAGCCGGCCACCGCGTAGGTCGGGGCGACGGCGATGAGCACGGCCGAGGCCGACATGAGCGTGACGGTCAGGGTCAGCGCCGCCTTGCGGCCCTTGCGGTCGCCGACCCTGCCCAGCAGCCAGCCGCCCACGGGGCGCATGAAGAACCCGACGGCGAAGATCCCCGCGGTGTTCATGAGCTGGGCGCTGGGGTTGCCGCTCGGGAAGAAGGCGCCGGCGAAGTAGGTGGCGAAGCTCGCGTACACGAACCAGTCGAACCACTCGACCATGTTGCCCGCCGAGCCGACCCAGATCTTCTTCCAGTGTTGTCGTCCCATGCGCCGTTACCTGCCCGGCGCCGGAGTGAACGATTCCTCTGGGCGCCCCTAGGGAGCTGCCGTGCGGTCGGGCAGGAGTGCGTCGGCGATGAACTCCCGTACGTGTGCGAGCACTTGGTCGCGGTCGGTGCCGCGCAAACCGATCGCCACGTGGATGGAGAAGCCGTCGAGCAGCGCACGCAGCCGTGCCGCGAAGCGGTCGGCGTCGACCCGGCGGAACTCGCCGCGCGAGACGCCCTCGGCGATCAGCGCGACCAGGTCGCGGTGCCAGGCGCCCTCGATGGCGGCCTGCCGGGCGCGGGCGTCGTCGTCGGCGTTCTGCGAGCGGTTCCAGACCTCCAGCCAGAGCGTCCAGTGCGGGTCGCGGTGACCGTCGGGGACGTACAGGTCGACGTAGACGGCCAGCCGGTCGCGGGCCGGTTCGGCCCGGGTGAGCAGCCGGCCGCGCTCGGCGCCGAGCCGGCCCTCGCTCCACTCCAGGGTCTGCAGCAGCAGCTCGTCCTTGGAGTGGAAGTAGTAGAGCAGATGGCCGCTGCTCATCCCGACCTCGCGGCCGAGCGCCGCCATGGTGAGCTTCTCCAGACCGCGCTCGGCGATCATGTCCATGGCGGCGGCGAGGACCTCCTCGCGCGGCGGCGCGTTCTTCCGCGTCCGTGCCGCACCGGCCATCCCGACTCCTACGTACTCATGCCTTCGGCTGCTGCTGGGTGATGCAGTGGATGCCGCCCCCACCCGCAAAGATCGTACGTGCATCCACCAGCGTCACCGTGCGCTCCGGGAACAGGCGGCGGAAGATCCCGGCGGCGATCTCGTCGCGGGGGTCGTCGAAGCCGCACAGCACGAGGCCGCCGTTGCAGATGTAGTGGTTGATGTAGGAGTAGTCGGCCCAGTGACCGTCGGCCTCCAGGGCGGTCGGGGCGGGCACCTCGACGACCTCCAGGGCGCGGCCGCGCGCGTCGGTCGCGGACTTCAGGAGGCCGATGACCTCCTTGCTGACCTCGTGGTCGGGGTGGGCCGGGTCCGGCTGGTGGTGCGCGACCACGACACCGGGGCGGGCGAAGGCGGCGACGATGTCGACGTGGCCGAGGGTGCCGAAGCCGTAGGGCGGGTAGTCGCCGGTCAGGCCGCGCGGCAGCCAGATCGCCTTGCTGGTGCCGAGGTGGGCGTGGATCTCGGCCTCGACCTCCTCCTTCGACCAGTGCGGGTTGCGCTCGGGGCCGAGCTGCACGGTCTCGGTGAGCAGGACGGTGCCCTCGCCGTCGACGTGGATCGCACCGCCCTCGTTGACCAGCCTCGAGGCGTACGTCTGCGCGCCCGCGAGGTCCGAGACGTACGCGGCGATCTTGGCGTCGTGCTCCCAGCGGGCCCAGTCCTGGGCACCCCAGCCGTTGAACGTCCAGTCGACGGCGGCCAGTCCGCCCTTGCCGTCGGTGAGGAAGGTGGGGCCGATGTCCCGCATCCAGGCGTCGTCCAGGTCCCGCTCCACGGTGTCGATGTCCGGGCCGAGCAGCGCCCGCGCCTCGGTGGACCGGCCGGGGCCGCACACGACCGTCACCGGCTCGAAGCGGCGGACGGCGCGGGCGACCGAGGCCCAGGCGCTGCGGGAGGCGGCGAGGTCGTCCGGGTCGTCGAAGGTGGGGTTGGGGCCCGGCCACGCCATCCAGGTGCGCTCGTGCGGGATCCACTCGGCGGGCATGCGGAAGCCGTCGGCGGCGGGAGTGGTCATCTGTCGGGGTCCTTGGGTCCGGGAGGCCATGGGGCCGGGGTCAGAGGAAGTAGAGGCGGTTGAGGGAGACGGAGTCGGCGGGCGCGGAACTGAGCGGGTCGCCGTCGAGGGTGACCAGGCCGGTGCGCCGGTCGACGTCGACGGCTCCGATGCGGGCGTTCAGCCGCAGGTCGGCGGGGCCGATGCCGCGCGTACCGCGCACGGCGACCCTCCGGCGCCGGGTGGGCATCGTGTCGTTGCCCTGGTCCACGGCGGCCTGGGCCACGAAGGCGACCGAGAGGTCGGCGGCGGTGGCGCCGTACGAGCCGAACTGCGGGCCCAGTACGAGCGGTTCGCAGGTGTCGGTGGCCGCGTTGGGGTCGCCGACCACGCCGTACGCCGGGAAGCCGGCCTTGAGGACGAGCTGCGGCTTGGCGCCGAAGTACTCCGGGCGCCACAGCACGATGTCGGCGAGCTTGCCCGCCTCGATCGAGCCGACCTCGTGGGAGAGGCCGTGCGCGATGGCCGGGTTGATGGTCAGCTTGGCCAGGTAGCGCAGCACACGGGCGTTGTCGTCGCCCTCGCCGTCGCCCTCCATCGGGCCCAGCTCGGCCTTCATCTTCCCGGCCATGGCGAACGTACGGCGGACCGTCTCGCCCGCGCGGCCCATGCCCTGCGCGTCGGAGGAGGTGATGCCGATCGCGCCCAGGTCGTGCAGCACGTCCTCGGCGCCCATCGTGCCGGCGCGGATCCGGTCGCGGGCCATCGCCGCGTCGCCGGGCAGGTCGGGCTTGAGGTCGTGGACGGAGACGATCATGCCGTAGTGCTCGGCGACCGCGTCCCGGCCGAAGGGCAGGGTCGGGTTGGTGGAGGAGCCGATGACGTTCGGGACGCCGGCCATCTTCAGCACGTTGGGCACGTGTCCGCCGCCGCAGCCCTCGATGTGGAAGGCGTGGATCGTGCGGCCCTCGAGGACCCGCAGGGTGTCCTCGACCGACAGGCACTCGTTCAGCCCGTCGCTGTGCAGGGCCACCTGGACGTCGTGTTCCTCCGCGACACGCAGGGCGGTGTCCAGCGCCCGGGTGTGGGCGCCCATGTCCTCGTGCACCTTGAAGCCGGAGGCACCGCCCTCGGCGAGCGCCTCGATCAGCGGCGCGTCCGAGGAGGACGAACCACGGCCGAGGAAGCCGATGTTGACCGGCCAGGCGTCGAAGGCGTTGAAGGCGTGGCGCAGCGCCCAGGGGGAGTTGACGCCGACGCCCCACACCGGGCCGAACTCCTGCCCGATGATCGTCGTCACGCCGGAGGCGAGGGAGGCCTCCATGATCCGCGGTGACAGCAGGTGGACGTGCGTGTCGACAGCCCCGGCGGTGGCGATCAGCCCCTCGCCGGACACGATGGAGGTGCCGGTACCGACGACGACGTCCACTCCGTCGAGGGTGTCCGGGTTGCCCGCCCGCCCGATGGCGCAGATCCGGCCTTCCCGGATGCCGATGGAGACCTTCCGGATGCCCTGGGCCGCGTCGATCACGACGACGTTACTGATCACGACGTCACAGGTCTCGCGGACGGCGGCGGCCTTGAGGTGCAGTCCGTCGCGGGCCGTCTTGCCGAATCCGGCCAGGAACTCGTCGCCGTAGCGCTGGGAGTCGGACCCGACTCGGACGGTGAGGCCCGAGTCGCCGAGGCGGATGCGGTCGCCGGCGCGGGGACCGTGGGTGGCCGCGTAGGCGTGCGGGTCGACGTGGATCGCCCGGCTGATCTCTCGTCCCCTCGAGCGGCTCATCGCTGTTCGCCTCCTTCCGGCGCACCCGCTGGTGCGACTCCGAGATATCCGCAGGCCGCCGCCCTGCGCAGGGCCTCCTCCTTCGCTCCGGGCGCGTCCAGCGGCCCGTCGACGAGTCCGGCGAAGCCGATCGCGATCCGCTCGCCGCCGATCGGGACGAGCCCGACCTCCTCGCTCTCGCCCGGCCCGAAGCGGACCGAGGACCCGGCGGGTACCGCGAGCCGCATGCCGTAGCCGGCCGAGCGGTCGAAGTCCAGGCGCGGGTTGGCCTCGAAGAAGTGGAAGTGGGAGGTGACGGAGACCGGCACGGTAGCGGTGTTGGTGACGCGGAGCCGGACGACCGGCTCGGGGTCGGCGTGCTCGGGGCCGGGGAGCAGCGCACCGGGAGCGTCCTCGCCCAGACCGCCGCCGATGGGGTCGGAGACCACCGCGAGCCGGGAACCGTCGTCGAAGACGGCCTCGACCATCACCTCGGTGACGACGTCGGCGACGCCCGGCAGCACGTCCTCGGGGCCGAGCAGCGACCGGGCCGCCTCGATGGCCTCCGTGAGCCGCTTGCCGTCCCGGGCGGCCTCGCAGACGGTGTCCGCGATCAGCGCGGTCGCCTCCGGCACGTTCAGCCGCAGGCCGCGCGCACGGCGGGCCCGGGCCAGCTCGGCGGCCCCGAAGAGCAGCAGCCGGTCACGTTCCGTGGGGGTCAGTCTCACGACGCGGCGCCTCCTTGCCTTCCATCAGTTAGAGCACCACTCTAAACGCAATGTCGGTTAAACAGAAGCATTGACCGACGGCCGGGCTACGCGTCACATTGAACGTCGCTCAAACTCAAGGCGGCCGTCGAAGGAGACCCAGCCATGCCGATAGAACAGCACGGAGTCGACACCATCCCGGACGAGGAGCGGACCAGCGGTCCGCGTGACCTCGTCTCGATCCTGCTCGGCTCCAACCTCTGCCTCGGAGTGATCATCTTCGGCTGGCTGCCGCCGTCCTTCGGGCTCGGCTGGTGGGCGTCGGTCAGCGCGATCGTCGCGGGCACCCTGGTCGGCACGCTGTTCACGGCCCCGCTCGCGCTGGTCTCCCTGCGCACGGCGACCAACCTGTCCACCTCCTCCGGCGCCCAGTTCGGGGTGCGGGGCCGGCTGGTCGGCTCGGTGGTGGGCCTGCTGCTGGCCCTCGGCTACACCGCGCTGACGGTGTGGATCGGCGGGGACGTGATGCTGAGCGTCCTCGGCCGGCTCTTCGGAGTGCCTGCCGACGGGGTGTCGTACTCCCTCGTCTACGCGGTGCTCGCCGCGGCGACCGTCGCGGGCGCGGTCTACGGCTACCGGGTGCTGCTCGCCATGTCCCGGGTGCTGGCCGTCGGCATGACGGCCCTGCTGGCCCTCGGCATCCTCGCCTACGCCCCGCACTTCACCACCGCGGCGCTGCCGGACGCGGGCGGGTATCTGCTGGGCTCCTTCTGGCCGACCTGGTGCCTCGCGGCGGTGGCGGCGGGCCTGTCCGGCCCCATCGCCTTCATCACCCTCCTGGGCGACTACACCCGCTACGTCTCCCCCGCCCGCCACTCCAGCCGCCGCGTGCTGCACGCCACCTGGCTCGGCCTGATCCTCGGCCTGCTGGTGCCGCAGCTGTTCGGCACCTTCACGGCGTACGCGGCCCACGCGGCCGGCGACTACGCGGGTCCGCTGGTCGCGGCCTCCCCCACCTGGTACCTGGTCCCGCTGCTGCTGTCCGCCTCCGCCGGCTCGGTCGGCAACGCGGGCCTGATGCTGTACTCCATGGGCCTGGACCTGGACGCGATCCTGCCCCGGGCCTCGCGTGCCCGCGCGACCTACACGGTCGCCGTCGTCGCCACGGCCTGCGTCTTCGTCGGCCACTACGCCTGGAACGCGCAGTCCGCGATGACCTCCTTCGTCCTCCTGCTCACCGCCATCGGCACGCCGTGGGCGGTCATCACCCTCATCGGCTTCGTCCGCTGCCGGGGCGTGTACGACGCCGACGCCCTGCAGGTCTTCAACCGCCGTTCCCGGGGCGGGATCTACTGGTACCGGGCCGGCTGGAACCCGCGCGCCACCGCCTCCTGGGCGGCCGGTGCGCTGGTCGGCGTGCTGGCGGTGTCGCTGCCGTCGTACGAGGGTCCGCTGCTGGCCCTGACCGGCGGCGTGGACTGCAGCTTCCTGCTGTCGGGTGCGGTCGGCGGGGCGGTGTATCTGGCGCTCTGGCCCCGGCCCCTGCCGGCCCGCCTCAAGGCCGGGAAGGAACCGGTGCGCACCGGGAGCGGGGTCTAGGAGCATCCCGCCGCGACGACGCTCGGCCATGACGGCGCCAAGCGGCGGTGCCCGACTCGCCTGAGGCCGGTCGGGCACCGCCGCTTGGCGCCGTGCGGCGGAGCGCCGTCGCGGCGGACCGAGGGAACCCGCTGACCGCCGGCGCGGACGGACAGAGCGAACTGCCCATGGGCGTCGCGGCGGTCATCGACCCGGACGGGGATCAGCCGATGCGGTGCATCCAGTTGTGCTTGTCCTCCGTCATGCCGCGCTGGAGGCCGAGCAGGGCCTCGCGCAGGCGGAGGGTGACCTTGCCGGGGTTGCCGTCGCCGTGGGTCCAGCCGTCCGTCTTGGTCCTGACGTGCCCGATCGGGGTGACCACGGCGGCGGTGCCGCAGGCGAAGACCTCGGTGAGGGCACCGGAGGCGGCGTCCTCGCGCCACTGCTCCAGGGTGATCACGCCCTCCTCGGCGGTGTAGCCGAGGTCCCGGGCGACCTGGAGGAGGGAGTCGCGGGTGATGCCTTCCAGGATCGAGCCCGTGAGGGCGGGGGTGACGATCCGGTCGCCGTAGACGAAGGCGACGTTCATGCTGCCGCTCTCCTCGACCTTGGTGCGGGTCACCGCGTCGAGGTAGACGACCTGGTCGCAGCCGTGCGCGGCGGCCTCGGCCTGCGGCAGCAGGGACGCGGCGTAGTTGCCGCCGGTCTTGGCGTCACCGGTGCCGCCCGGGACGGCGCGGACGTGGTCCTCGGAGACCCAGATGGTGACCGGCTTGACGCCCCCGGCGAAGTACGCGCCGGACGGGGAGGCGATCAGCATGAACAGGTACTCGTTCGCCGGGTGCACGCCGAGCGCGGCCTCCGTGGCGAACATGAACGGACGCAGGTAGAGGGACTCCTCGCCGCCGTGCGGCGGGACCCAGTCGGCGTCCTGGGTCAGCAGGGCGTCCAGCGCGCCGATGAACAGCTCCTCGGGCAGCTCCGCCATGGCCATGCGGCGGGCGGAGTTGCGGAAGCGGCGGGCGTTGGCCTCGGGGCGGAACACCGCGATCGAGCCGTCGGGCTGCCGGTACGCCTTCAGCCCCTCGAAGATCTCCTGGCCGTAGTGCAGGACGTGAGTGGAGGGGTCGAGGGAGATCGGGCCGTACGGGACGAGCTGCGCGTCGTGCCAGCCGCGGCCCTCGGTCCACTTGATCGTCACCATGTGGTCGGTGAAGTGGCGGCCGAATCCGGGGCTGGCCAGGATCGCCTCGCGCTCCGCGGCGGCGAGCGGGTTGGCGGACGGCTTGAGCTCGATCGTGGGCGTGGTCATGAGTGGTTGTCCTTCACCGGTTGTAGTGACGGGCCGCGCTCACGCCCATACTGCCAGTCGTCAGTGCTAGGACGTCCGAGCTTTCCCTCATACCGCGGCTCCGCGTTCGATTATGGCGCGGGGCTCGTGGCGGACGGAGTCGGGGTGAGAGCGGTCCGGGGTCGATGGTGGCACCCGGCGGGGACATGAGGAAACCGCCGGGTGTGGTGACCCGGCGGCTTCTGGTGATGGAGCGCCGGGTCAGCCGGCTACTCGGGCGGCGAGCGCGTCGCCGATCTGCGCGGTGCTGCGGGCGCCGAGCGCGGAACGCTCGGTGAGGTCGGCGGCGACCGCCGCGTCGATGCGCTCGGCCTCGGCGTCGTAGCCGAGGTGGCGCAGCAGCAGGGCGACGGACAGCACCGTGGCGGTGGGGTCGGCCTTGCCCTGGCCGGCGATGTCCGGGGCCGAGCCGTGGACCGGCTCGAACATGGACGGGAACTCGCCGCCGGGGTTGATGTTGCCGGAGGCGGCCACGCCGATGCCGCCGGAGACGGCCGCGGCGAGGTCGGTGATGATGTCGCCGAAGAGGTTGTCGGTGACGATGACGTCGAACCGGGCCGGGTCGGTGACCAGGTAGATGGTGGCCGCGTCGACGTGGATGTAGTCCGTGGTGACCTCGGGGTACTCCGCGGCCACCTTGTTGAAGATGTTCGTCCACAGGTGCCCGGCGAAGGTCAGCACGTTGTTCTTGTGGACCAGCGTGAGCTTCTTGCGCGGGCGGCCCTGGGCGCGGGTGAAGGCGTCGCGGACCACACGCTCGACACCGTAGGCCGTGTTGACGGAGACCTCGGTGGCGACCTCGTGCTCGGTGCCCTTGCGGATGGTGCCGCCGTTGCCGGTGTACGGGCCCTCGGTGCCCTCGCGGACGACGACGAAGTCGATCTCCGGCTGGCCCGCCAGCGGCGTGGCGACACCCGGGAGCAGCTTCGACGGGCGCAGGTTGACGTGGTGGTCGAAGGCGAAGCGGAGCTTGAGCAGGAAGCCGCGCTCCAGGACGCCGGACGGCACCGACGGGTCGCCGATCGCACCGAGCAGGATGGCGTCGTGCTGCTTGAGGGCGTCGAGGTCGGCGTCGGTGAGGGTCTCACCGGTGGCGTGGTAGCGCTTGGCGCCGAAGTCGTAGTCCTTGGTCTCCAGCTTCACATCCTGCGGCAGGACGGCGGAGAGGACCTTGAGACCCTCGGCCACGACCTCCTGGCCGATGCCGTCACCGGGGATCACTGCGAGATTGAGGCTGCGAGACATGCGGGCACCCTACTCCTCGTCCCAGCTGATGACATGCGCTGTCCGCCATGCGGACAGGTGTCGCCCGGGCGGTATCCGGCCCCCTGACGGACGGCGGATCGACCGCTCCGGGGCGCGGCGCGACGGGTGAGGTCGCGCCGCGCCCCGTTCGGGTGCGGCTCCCGGATCAGTGGCGCCCCGGCAGCGCGGCTCAGTGGCCGGTCTCGCCGCCGTTGTCCCGGCGGTCGAGGGCGCGCTGGAGGGCGGCGGCGGCGTTCTTGCGGTCGGACTCGCTCGTGCGGGACACGTGGCGGACCCGGCGGCGGACGGTCGTCTCGGCCATGGAAATCGACTCCTTCGGCAAACGCGGAGCGCGGGATGGAGGGGTTTCGAGACGCCGGAAGGGGCGGGGAGCGTCGGCCGCAGGGGTTGCCTGCACGGGGCCCGGCTCACGACCGCCATTCGCTGGATCGAGCGAGACGTTCGGCTCCTACAAAACTAAGCGAGCCGGCCGTATCTGTCTGCACAATTACTCGGACTTCCTACTATCTGAGACGGTGGCCTGCCCCACCCCCGCCCTGAGCTGCGCGTTCATGCGTTCGGGGGAACCCGGCCGGCGGAGCAGAAGGGGTGAATCGGACCATCGGACGCACCGGGGCACGCCCGTCAGGTGATGTCTCCGTCCCGCCAGTCCAGGACCAGCTCATGGGCGGGGTCGAGGGGCCCGGCGAGCGCGGGCCGCACGTACACGCCCCCCTCCTCCTCCGGCAGCCGCACGACGCCGTGCGGGGAGAGGGCGTGCACCTGGCCGCTCCACTGCTGCCAGCCCCGGGCGGTGTACAGCGCGGCGCCCTGGTCGCTCGCGGACAGCGCGCCGAGGTCGTAGGCCCGGTCGATCACCCGCTCCAGCTCGGCCATGACCTGCCCGCCGAGCCCGGTCCGCCGCACGTCGGCCCGCACGGCGACGGCTTCCGCGTACCCGGCGCGCAGCCAGCGCCCGCGGTGCCGGACGCGGCGCTGCACGACGGACCCGTGGGCGGCGAGTCCGGCACCGTCACGCAGGAGCACATGCATTCCGCCGAGTCCGTGCTCCCAGTCCTCGTCGGAGAAGTCCCCGTCGAAAGCATCGTCCAACAAGGCGCGGACTAGGTGGAGTTCGGCGGGTTCCAGGTCGGCGGTGTGGGCGAGACGGAAGTCGATGGCCATGGGGGTGCGGTGATGAACCCGGTGCGTAGGCATGGGGGTAGTCCAGCACGCCGGGTTTCCGAGCAGCTCGCACATGGGCCGCCGACGATACGAGTCCGCGCATGGCGACGGGCCGGGAAGCCTGCTCGGATGTCAGGCTTCCCGGCCCGGGGTCGGTGGGGCCGATCAGCCCATGTGCGGGTACGCGTAGTCGGTCGGCGGGACCAGGGTCTCCTTGATGGCGCGGGTCAGCGTCCAGCGCTGGAGGTTCTGGGGGGCACCGGCCTTGTCGTTGGTGCCGGACGCGCGGCCGCCGCCGAAGGGCTGCTGGCCGACGACGGCGCCGGTCGACTTGTCGTTGATGTAGAAGTTGCCCGCGGCGAAGCGGAGCCTCTCCATCGTGTACGCGGCCGCGGCGCGGTCATTGGCGATGACCGAACCCGTGAGGGCGTAGTCCGACACCGACTCCATCTGGGTCAGCATCTCGTCGTACTTGTCGTCCTCATAGACGTACACACCGAGGACCGGACCGAAGTACTCGGTGCGGAAGATCTCGTTCTCCGGGTCGGAGGACTCGATGACGGTCGGGCGGACGAAGTAGCCGACCGAGTCGTCGTAGCTGCCGCCCGCGACGATCGTGCAGGTCGGGTCCTGCTTGGCGCGGTCGATGGCGGCCTTGTTCTTGGCGAAGGAACGCTCGTCGATCACGGCGCCGACGAAGTTCGACAGGTCGGTGACGTCACCCATGGTCAGGTAGTCGACCTCGGCCGCGAACTCCTCCTTGAAGCCCGAGTTCCAGATGGAGGCCGGGATGTAGGCGCGGGAGGTGGCGCTGCACTTCTGGCCCTGGTACTCGAAGGCACCCCGGGTGAGGGCGGTCTTGAGGATCGCGCGGTCGGCGCTCGGGTGGGCGACCAGGAAGTCCTTGCCGCCGGTCTCGCCGACCAGACGCGGGTAGGAGCGGTACTTCTCGATGTTGTTGCCGACCGTCTTCCACAGGTACTGGAAGGTCTTGGTCGAACCGGTGAAGTGGATGCCCGCGAGGTCGCGGTGGACCAGCGCGACCTTGGAGACCTCGATGCCGTCGCCGGTGACGAGGTTGATGACGCCCTTGGGCAGGCCCGCCTCCTCCAGCAGCCGCATGAGGAGGACGGCCGCGTGGGTCTGGGTCGGGGACGGCTTCCAGACCACGACGTTGCCCATCAGGGCGGGGGCCGTCGGCAGGTTGCCCGCGATCGCGCTGAAGTTGAACGGCGTGATCGCGTAGACGAAGCCCTCCAGCGGGCGGTGGTCGAGGCGGTTCCAGACGCCCGGGGAGTTCGCCGGGGGCTGCTCGGCGAGGATCTGGCGGGCGTAGTGGACGTTGAAGCGCCAGAAGTCGACCAGTTCACAGGGGGTGTCGATCTCCGCCTGCTGGGCGGTCTTCGACTGGCCGAGCATGGTGGAGGCGGCGATCGTCTCGCGCCACGGGCCGGCCAGCAGCTCGGCGGCGCGCAGGATGATCGCGGCGCGGTCGTCGAACGCCATCGCGCGCCAGGCCGGCGCGGCGGCGAGGGCCGCGTCGATCGCGTCCTTCGCGTCCTGCTGGGTGGCGTTGCGCAGGGTGCCGATGACGGCCTTGTGGTTGTGCGGCTGAACCACCTCGAACCGCTCGCCGCCGCCCATCCGCTTCTCGCCGCCGATGGTCATCGGCAGGTCGATCGGGTTCTCGGCCAGCTCCTTGAGCTTGGCCTCGAGGCGGGCCCGCTCGGGCGAGCCGGGGGCGTAACCGTGCACCGGCTCGTTGACCGGGGTGGGGACCTGGGTCACAGCGTCCATGAGATCCGTAACTCCTTGTACGTGAGCGGGTGTTCGGGCTCAGCCCTTGCTGATCATGCTGCGGACGAAGAAGCGCAGGTTGGCCGGCTTCTCCGCCAGGCGGCGCATGAAGTAGCCGTACCAGTCGGTTCCGTAGGCGGTGTAGACGCGCATACGGTGGCCCTCGGCGGCCAGCCGCAGGTGCTCCTCGCTGCGAATGCCGTACAGCATCTGGAACTCGTACTCGTCGAGCTTACGGCCGGCCTTGTGGGCCAGTTCCTGGGCGATGGCGATCAGGCGCGGGTCGTGGGACCCGATCATCGGGTAGCCCTCGCCCTCCATCAGCGTCCTGAGGACACGGACGTAGGCCTTGTCGATCTCGCGCTTCTGCTGGTAGGCGACCTCGGCGGGCTCCTTGTAGGCGCCCTTCACCAGACGCACGCGGCTGCCGGACTCTGCCAGGCGGCGGGCGTCGGTCTCGGTGCGGAAGAGGTAGGCCTGGATGACGCAGCCGGTCTGCGGGAAGTCCTTCCGCAGCTCCTCGTGGATGGCGAACATCGAGTCCAGGGTGGTGTGGTCCTCGGCGTCCAGGGTGACCGTCGTACCGATGGCGGCGGCTGCCTCGACGACCGGGCGGACGTTCGCGAGCGCCAGCTCGTGGCCGTTGTCCAGCGCCTGCCCGAACATGGACAGCTTGACGGACATCTCGACCTTCTCGCCCAGCTCCAGCTGCTTGAGGTGGTCGATCAGCGCCAGGTAGGCGTCCCGGGCGTGGGCGGCCTGCTCGGGGGTGGTGATGTCCTCGCCGACGACGTCCATCGTCAGCTCCAGGCCCCTGGCCGTCAGTTCCTGGATGATCGGCACGATGTCGTCGACGCTCTCGCCGGGGATGAAGCGGTCGACGACCTGCTTGGTCACCGGGGCCGCCGAGATCAGGCGTCGCATCCGGTCGCTGCGCGACGCGGCGAGAATCACGGGACCCAGCACGGGGCACCTCCACAGACAAGCACCGAAGCGGCCGACACCCGACGATTCGGGTACGGCACGGAGAACCACCGTGAAACCTAAGGAACTCTCCGATCGTCAGCCATCGACAGCTGTCACGCATCCGTGTACGGGATCTCAGACAGATGTATGACAGCGGCGGGGAATGCGGGAGAATGCCCGGGTGACGGCGGCCTACAAGGGTGACTACCAGGAGCTGGTGGACGAGATCTCGGAGCTGCTGGGCGTACCGGCGACCCTGGAGAACCGTGACTTCGAGCTGATCGCCTTCGGCGCGTACGACAGCGAGGACGAGCTGGACGCCTCCGCGCTGGACCCGGTGCGCACCCGCTCGATCCTGACGCGGCGCTCCACGGCGACCGTCCGGGCCTGGTTCGAGGGCTTCGGCATCACGCGCGCGACCGGGCCGGTGCGGATTCCGGCCGGCCCGGAGGCCGGGGTGTATCGCGGCCGTATCTGTCTGCCGGTACGCCATCGGGGGGTCGTGCTCGGCTACGTCTGGCTGCTGGACGGCGACCCGGGGCCCACGGACCCACAGCTGGCCGCCGCCATGCGGGTGGCGGACCGGATCGGCGCGCTGCTCGCGGACGAGGCGGAGGCCGGGGCCGAGCTGAGCCGCGAGCTGCGGGCGGTGCTCACCGCGGAACGCGGCTGGCAGCGGGACATGGCGGTGGCCGAACTGCGCACCGCCCTCGGGTCGCGTGCCGACGGCCCCCTCACCCTGGTGTGCGTCGCACCCTGGCCGTCGGCCGACCCGGACGACGCCCCCGCCGCCCGCACGATCCCGCATGCCACCGCGCTGTGCACGCTGCCGTGGGGGGCGTCGGGGCAGAGCCTCGCGCTGCTGGTGCGACTGCGGAGCACCGAGGTGAGGACATCCGCGCTGGCTGCGGCCGCGCGGCTGCTGAAGGAGGCGGAGGGGGCGCGCGGCGCGTCGGCCGGCACGCCACGCGGCGCCGGGGCCCAGGCCGCCGCGGCGGCCGCCGCGGGACTCACCGGAGCGGCCCGGGCCGCCGCGGGCGCCGGATGCGCCGCGGGGGTCGGGGATCCCCGCATCGGTCTCGCCGACCTGGGGACGGTTTGGCAGGAGGCCACCGCCGCCGCACGCGCCGCGCTGGCCGAGCCGCGGTTCGGGCCGGTCGCGGAGTGGGCGCGGATCGGGCCGTACCGGCTGCTGACCGCGCTGCCCCCGGGGTCCGCGCACGACCCGGTGGCCGGCCCGCTGCTCTCCCCCGTCCACCGCGAGCTGGCCCACACCGCGGAGGTCTACCTCGACTGCGCCGGGCAGGCCGGGCGCACGGCCGCCGAACTCGGCATCCACCGGCAGACGCTGTACTACCGGCTCTCCCGGGTGGAGCAACTGACCGGCCTGGACCTGGACGACGGCGAGGACCGGCTGCTGCTGCACATGACGTTGAAGCGGGCCCGGCTGTGACCTGCCCCCGGGCGCTCGGGCGGTACGTCAGCGGCCGGCCGAGCCGGCGGCCTCGACGGCCCGGCGCAGTCCCTCGGTCAGCTGCTCGGCGTCCGGGGCGGTCTTCGGGGCGAAGGACCACTGGAAGATGAGGCCCGTCATCAGGATGGTGTAGAAGCTGCCGAGCGTGTCCACGGCGTCCTCCGTGACCTCCTCCTCCGGCACCCCCGTCATGAGGGCGACGAATCCGCGCGAACCTTCCCGCTGGGCCTGCGCGAGGTGGTCGCGCACGTCGGGCAACTGGTCGCCCAGGACCGCGATCTCGGCGCTGAGCCGCCAGAGCGAGCCGGGTTCCCGCATGGTGGCGATGACGTTGGACCACACTTCCCGGAAGCGCTCCAGGGAGCCCGGCGCGGCACTGATCCCCGAGTTGGCCTCGCCGGTGAAGGCATCGGACATGCCTTCCACCAGCGACACGTAGGCCTGCGCCAGGAGCGCGTCCTTCGAGCCGTAGTGGTAGCCGATGGACGCCAGGTTGGTGCCCGACTCCTTCACGATGTCGCGCGCCGTCGTGCGCGCGAACCCCTTCTCCAGCAGGCAGCGCTTGGCGCCTTCGAGCAGATCCTCACGGTGTCCCATGCCGGCCAGCCTACCCGGGATCCATACAGCCGTCCTAGACGAGTGACCTATACAAGCGTTCTAGACAAGCGTTTAAGACGGCTGTACGTTTCCTGGCATGACGAACGCGACGAGCACCACCCCGACCGCACCGCCGACCTCCCCCACCCGCGCCGGACGCCGTGAGTGGACCGCTCTCGCAGTGCTGATGCTGCCGCTGATGCTGGTCTCGATGGACGTCTCGGTCCTCTACTTCGCGACCCCCGCGATCAGCGCCGACCTGCGGCCGAGCGGCACCCAGCAGCTGTGGATCTTCGACATCTACGGATTCGTCCTGGCCGGCCTGCTGATGACGATGGGCTCCCTCGGCGACCGCATCGGCCGCCGCAAGCTCCTCCTCATGGGCGCCGCGGCCTTCGGCTCCGCCTCGCTCCTCGCGGCCTACGCGGACAGCGCCGGGACCCTGATCGCGGCCCGGGCGGTCCTCGGCATCGGCGGCGCGACCCTGATGCCCTCCACGATGGCCCTGTTGCGCACGATGTTCACCGACCCCGCCCAGCGGGCGAAGGCGATCGGTATGTGGTCGGGCGTGATGACCGGCGGTATCGCGCTGGGCTCGGTGATGAGCGGCATCCTCGTCGAGCACTTCTGGTGGGGCTCGGTCTTCCTGGTCAACCTGCCCGCGATGGCGCTGCTGCTGGTCCTCGGCCCGGTACTGCTGCCGGAGTCGAAGAACCCCGAGCCCGGCCGGTTCGACTGGGTGAGCGTCCCGCTGTCCATGGCCGCCGTGCTCCCCGTGATCTACGGCCTGAAGGAGTTGCCCTCCGAGGGCTGGCACCCCCAGTACGTCGTCTCGATCACCGTCGGCCTGCTCTTCGCGGCCCTGTTCGTCCGCCGCCAGCGCACCGCCGGCTCCCCGCTGATCCCGCCGGCCCTCTTCCGGGGCCACGGCTTCACCCCGTCGCTCGTCCTGACCCTCGTCTGCACGTTCGGGATGATGGGCTCGGCCATCTTCACCACGCAGTACCTGCAGTCGGTCCTCGGCAGGAGCCCGCTGTCGGCCGCGCTGTGGAGCCTGCTCCCGTCGGTGTTCATCGGTGTCGCCGCACCGCTCACCACCCAGCTGGTCCAGCGGGGCGTCAACCGCGCCTACGTCGTCGCCGGCGGCTTCGCGGTCGCCGCGGCCGGTTACGCACTGCTCGCCTTCCCCGGCACCGGCTCCCTGTGGCTGGTGCTGGCCGCGGCCGGCGTCCTCGCCTGCGGGGTGGTCGCGGTGATGTCCCAGCTGACCGACCTGGCCATGAGCGGCGCCCCGGTGGAGCGTGCGGGCACGGCGTCCTCGCTCATGGAGACCGGCACCGAGTTCGGCGGCGCGCTCGGTATGGCGGTCCTGGGCTCCATCGGTACCGCCCTCTACCGCCACGAGATGCCGGCCACGGCCCCGGCCGAGGCCCGCGAGACCCTGGGCGGCGCCCTCACCACGGCGGCCCACCTGCCGGGCAGCACCGGTGAGACCCTGCTCGCCACGGCCCGGGAGGCGTTCACCACCGGGATGCACGGGGCGGCGATCGCCGGGGCGGTGCTGCTCGCCCTGGCGGCGGTGGGAGCGGCGGTGACGCTGCGGAAGATCGGGGCCGGCGACAAGTAGGGAACGGCAGAACGCCGGACGGGCCGAGGTTTCCCTCAGCCCGTCCGGCGTTTCGGCACGGGTGGGTCAGACCAGGTTCACCGACCGGGCCGACGTGGCCCCGATCTCCGCGGCGAGCTCGGCCAGCACGCCGGCGGCCACGGTGTCGTCCACGGTCAGCACGGCCAGCGCCTCGCCGCCCGCCGCCGCACGGGCGACCTGCATGCCGGCGATGTTGATGCCCGCCTCGCCGAGGATGCGGCCGACGGTGCCCACGACACCCGGACGGTCCTCGTAGCGCAGGACGACCATGTGGTCGGCGAGCGCGAGGTCGACGTCGTAGTCACCGACCGCGACGATCTTCTGGACGTGCTTGGGGCCGGCCAGCGTGCCGGAGACCGACACCTCCTCGCCGGTGCCCAGCGTGCCGCGCACGGTCACCACGTTGCGGTGGTCGGCCGACTCCGAGCTGGTGGTCAGGCGGACCTCGACACCACGCTCCTGCGCGAACAGCGGGGCGTTGACGTAGGACACCGTCTCGTCGACGACGTCCTCGAAGACGCCCTTGAGCGCGGACAGCTCCAGCACCTTCACGTCGTGCTGGGTGATCTCGCCGTAGACCTCGACATCGAGGCGGACCGCGACCTCACCGGCGAGCGCGGTGAAGATGCGACCGAGGCGCTCGGCGAGCGGCAGACCGGGTTTGACGTCCTCGGCGATGACACCGCCCTGGACGTTCACCGCGTCCGGCACCAGCTCACCGGCGAGGGCGAGGCGGACGGACCGGGCGACCGCGATGCCCGCTTTCTCCTGGGCCTCGTCGGTGGACGCGCCGAGGTGCGGGGTGCACACGACCTGGTCCAGCTCGAAGAGCGGGGAGTCGGTGCACGGCTCCTTGGCGTACACGTCGAGGCCGGCGCCGGCGACCCGGCCCTCCTTCAGCGCCGCGTACAGCGCCGCCTCGTCGACGATGCCGCCACGCGCGGCGTTGACGACGCGCACGCTGGGCTTGACCTTGCGCAGCGCCTCGTCGCCGATCAGGCCGAGGGTCTCGGGAGTCTTGGGCAGGTGGACGGTGATGAAGTCGGAGACCTCGAGCAGCTCGTCCAGCGACAGCACCTTGACGCCCATCTGCGCGGCCCGCGCGGGCTGCACATAGGGGTCGTAGGCGACGACCTTCATGCCGAAGGCGGACATGCGCTGGGCGACCAGGGCACCGATGCGGCCGAGGCCCACGACACCGAGGGTCTTCTCGGCCAGCTCCACGCCCGTGTACTTGCTGCGCTTCCACTCGCCGTTCTTCAGCGCGGTGTTGGCCTGCGGGATGTGGCGCGCGGTGGCGAGGAGGAGACCGCATGCCAGCTCGGCGGCGGTCACGATGTTGGAGGTCGGGGCGTTGACGACCATCACGCCGGCCTTGGTGGCGGCGGAGACGTCGACGTTGTCCAGGCCGACGCCGGCGCGCGCGACGACCTTCAGCTTCTTCGCGGCGGCGATCGCCTCGGCGTCGACCTTGGTCGCGGAACGGATCAGGATCGCGTCGACGTCGGCGATGGCGGGGAGCAGTTCGGCTCGGTCGGCTCCGTTGCAGTGCCGGATCTCGAAGTCCGGCCCAAGCGCGTCGACGGTGGCGGGCGACAGCTCTTCAGCGATGAGTACGACGGGTTTCGAGCTCACGTGAGTCCTCACAAGTCCAATGCGGACGGCCGTCCCGACGGCCGCAGGCGGTGGAGGGGCTAGCCGCGGAAGACGCACGACGCTGTGGGCCTGACGCGTGTTGTGCAGCAGTCTAGTGGCGCGACGGGGGTCGTATTGCGCCTCTGCGGAAGGATCACCCGTCCGTGGCTGGACGGGGTGGACAACAGGGGCCGGGGCAGTCCGCCCCGGCCCCCGTCATGAGGCTTACGCCTCCTCGTTCACCCAGCTCATCAGCTGGCGCAGCTGCTTGCCGGTGGTCTCCAGCAGGTGCTCGGAGTCCTGCTGCTTGTACTCGTTGTACTTCTTCAGACCGCCGTGGTACTCGTCCATCCAGGTCTGGGCGAAGGTGCCGTCCTGGATCTCGGCGAGGACCTGCTTCATCTCGGCCTTGGTGGCGTCCGTGATGATGCGCGGGCCGGTGACGTAGTCGCCCCACTCGGCGGTCTCGGAGACGGACCAGCGCATCTTCTCCAGGCCGCCCTCGTACATGAGGTCGACGATCAGCTTCAGCTCGTGCAGGCACTCGAAGTAGGCGATCTCGGGCTGGTAGCCCGCCTCGACCAGGGTCTCGAAGCCGGCCTTGACCAGGGCGGAGGTGCCGCCGCACAGCACGGCCTGCTCGCCGAACAGGTCGGTCTCGGTCTCCTCGGTGAAGGTCGTCTTGATGACACCGGCGCGGGTGCCGCCGATGGCCTTGGCGTACGACAGGGCCAGCGGGAAGGCGTTGCCCGTGGCGTCCTGCTCGACGGCGGCGATCGCGGGGACGCCGCGGCCCTCCTCGTACTGACGGCGCACCAGGTGGCCCGGGCCCTTCGGGGCGACCAGGGCGACGTCGACGCCGGCCGGGGGCTTGATGAAGCCGAAGCGGATGTTGAAGCCGTGGGCGAAGAAGAGCGCGTCGCCGTCCTGCAGGTTCGGGGCGATGGACTCCTCGTAGACCTGGGCCTGGATCGGGTCCGGGATGAGGATCATGATGACGTCGGCCTCGGCGGCGGCCTCGGCCGGGGTCACCACGCGCAGGCCCTGCTCCTCGGCCTTGGCCTTGGACTTGGAGCCCTCGTGCAGACCGACGCGGACGTCGACACCGGAGTCACGCAGCGACAGCGCGTGGGCGTGGCCCTGGCTGCCGTAGCCGATGACCGCGACCTTGCGGCCCTGGATGATGGACAGGTCGGCGTCAGCGTCGTAGAACAGCTCGGCCACTTTGGGTTCTCTCCTTGGTGTGCAGGTTGTGCGTCCCACCGTATGCGGGTGGGGGGAGGGGAAGTTCGGGGGTCTCGGCATACGGGCGGCCGGCGCTGCGCCCACCGCCCGTTCCCAGCCTTACGCAGATCGGTCGAGAGCGCGCAGCGACCGGTCCGTGATCGAGCGGGCGCCGCGGCCGATCGCGATCGTGCCGGACTGCACCAGCTCCTTGATGCCGTACGGCTCGAGCATCTTGAGCATGGCGGACAGCTTCTCGCCGGAGCCGGTGGCCTCGATGGTGACGGCCTCCGGGGAGACGTCGACGGTCTTGGCGCGGAACAGCTGGACGATCTCCACGATCTGGGAGCGGGTCTCGTTGTCGGCGCGGACCTTCACCAGGACGAGTTCGCGCTGAACGGCCTGGCCCGGCTCCAGCTCGACGATCTTCAGTACGTTGACGAGCTTGTTGAGCTGCTTGGTCACCTGCTCGAGCGGCAGGTCCTCGACGCCCACGACGATGGTGATGCGGGAGATGTCGGGGTGCTCGGTGACACCGACCGCGAGCGAGTCGATGTTGAAGCCACGGCGGGAGAACAGGGCGGCGATCCGGGCGAGGATGCCCGGCGTGTTCTCCACCAGGACGGAGAGCGTGTGCTTGGACATGTCTGGTTGCTCTTCCTCGCTCAGTCGTCTTCGTTGTCGCCGAAGTCGGGGCGGACGTCCCGAGCGGCCATGATCTCGTCGTTGGAGGTGCCGGCGGCGACCATCGGCCACACCATCGCGTCCTCGTGGACGATGAAGTCGATGACGACCGGGCGGTCGTTGATGGAGTTCGCCTCGGCGATGACCTTGTCCAGGTCCTCCGGGCGCTCGCACCGCAGGCCCACGCAGCCCATCGCCTCGGACAGCTTCACGAAGTCCGGCACGCGCGTGCCCTTGGCCTCCGGGTTGATGTCCTCCGGGCCGCTGTGCAGCACGGTGTTGGAGTAGCGCTGGTTGTAGAAGAGGGTCTGCCACTGGCGGACCATGCCGAGGGCGCCGTTGTTGATGATGGCGACCTTGATCGGGATGTTGTTCAGCGCGCAGGTGGTCAGTTCCTGATTGGTCATCTGGAAGCAGCCGTCGCCGTCGATCGCCCAGACCGTACGGTCCGGCCGCCCGGCCTTGGCGCCCATCGCGGCCGGGACCGCGTACCCCATGGTTCCGGCGCCGCCGGAGTTCAGCCAGGTGGCGGGCTTGTCGTACTGGATGAAGTGCGCGGACCACATCTGGTGCTGGCCGACGCCCGCCGCGAAGACCGTGCCCTCGGGGGCGAGCTGCCCGATGCGCTCGATGACCTGCTGCGGGGAGAGCGAGCCGTCCTCCGGCTGGTCGTAGCCGAGCGGGTAGGTCTCGCGCCAGCGGTTGAGGTCGCTCCACCATGCGGTGTAGTCGCCCTGGTGGCCCTCGCTGTGCTCCTTCTGCACGGCCTGGACCAGGTCGGCGATGACCTCCCGGGCGTCACCGACGATCGGCACGTCCGCGGTGCGGTTCTTGCCGATCTCGGCGGGGTCGATGTCGGCGTGGACGATCTTGGCGTACGGGGCGAAGCTGTCCAGCTTGCCGGTGACGCGGTCGTCGAAGCGGGCTCCGAGGGCGACGATCAGGTCGGCCTTCTGCAGCGCGGTGACGGCGGTGACCGCACCGTGCATGCCCGGCATTCCCACGTGCAGCGGGTGGCTGTCGGGAAACGCGCCGAGCGCCATCAGGGTGGTGGTGACGGGCGCACCGGTGAGTTCGGCGAGGACCTTCAGCTCGGCGGTGGCCTGCGCCTTGAGGACGCCGCCGCCGACGTAGAGGACGGGCCGCCGGGCGGAGGTGATCAGCTTGGCCGCCTCGCGGATCTGCTTGGCGTGCGGCTTGGTCACCGGGCGGTAGCCGGGCAGGTCCATGGTGGGCGGCCAGGAGAAGGTGGTCTTCGCCTGCAGGGCGTCCTTGGCGATGTCGACCAGGACCGGGCCGGGGCGGCCGGTGGAGGCGATGTGGAACGCCTGCGCGATGATCCGCGGGATGTCCGCGGCCTTGGTGACCAGGAAGTTGTGCTTGGTGATCGGCATGGTGATGCCGACGATGTCCGCCTCCTGGAAGGCGTCCGTGCCGATCGCCTTCGAGGCGACCTGGCCGGTGATCGCGACCATCGGCACCGAGTCCATGTGCGCGTCGGCGATCGGCGTCACCAGGTTGGTCGCGCCCGGACCGGACGTGGCCATGCAGACGCCCACCTTGCCGGTTGCCTGCGCGTAACCCGTGGCCGCGTGGCCGGCGCCCTGCTCGTGACGGACCAGGACGTGCCGCACCCGGGTGGAGTCCATCAGCGGGTCGTACGCCGGGAGGATCGCGCCGCCGGGAATGCCGAATACCGTGTCCGCGCCGACCTCCTCGAGGGAACGGATGAGGGACTGCGCACCCGTGACGTGCTCGACGGGGGCGGAGTGCTGTCCTCCGGAACGGGGCCGCGGCTGCGGATGGTGGGCCCCGGTGGCCTGCTCGGTCATCGGCATTCTCTTCTCGATGCTGAGGGTTTTTGCGAGGTTCGGGCGGAGTTCAAGCGCTGCACGAACGGTGCTCGTGCAACAAAAAACCCCTCGTGCCGAAAGGCAAGCGAGGGGAGCGCGCCGGTGAGGTCGCTGGGCGTTTCCGGACGTCCTCCGGTGGGTCCCAGGTCAGCCGACGCGCTGTCCAAGTACGAGAATTCGGGTGCGCATGGAACTGACCCTCCCCCCGGCACGCACCACGTGTCAAGTAGGTGGGACGGGAGTCTCATTATGTGAACGAAGGGCGCTGCCGCCTCCGAAGACAGCGGGGACACCTCCTCAGTACATCCCCACGCCCCTGCCATGGCTCGTTCACCTCCGGGGCGCCACGGTCGGTGTTCCCTGCGGCTCTCTCGCGCCGCCCGCGAAGGCCGGTTCGGCCGATGCGTGGGGCACCGGATAGTGGCCGGATCCGAGCGCCCGGCGCAGCCGGTACTCGTCCAGCGGCCCGGCGAACGCCATGCCCTGCCCGTGCGTGCAGCCCATCGCCCGCAGTGCGACCACCTGCTCGGGCAGGTCCACGCCCTCGGCGACGGACTGCAGCCCGAGATCGCCGGCGATCCGCAGCAGCCCACCGGTGATCTTGCGCAGGCGCGCGGACTCCACGACACCCTCGACCAGGCCGCGGTCGAGCTTGAGGATGTCCACGGGCAGCCGCCTGAGGGCGGTGATGGCCGCGTAGCCGCTGCCGAAGCCGTCCAGCGCGATCCGCACCCCGAGCCTGCTGAGCGCGGTCAGCCGCCGCTCCAGCTCGTCCAGAGAGAGGCGCGGATCGGTGTCGGACAACTCGATGACCAGCGCGCCGGGCGGCAGCCCGTGCCGGGTCAGCAGCGCCTCCACGGAGCCCAGCGGCGTCGAGCGGTCCAGCAGCCGCCGGGCGCTCGTCCGTACCGCCACGGGGACCACTATCCCGGCGGCGGCCCGTTCGGCGCCCTGCTCCACGGCCTCCTGGAGGATCCAGCGGTCCAGTTCGGCGGTCTTGTCACCGTCCTCGGCGACCCGCATGAACTCGGCCGGTGTGAACAGCACGCCTTGGGAGGAGCGCCAGCGGGCCTGCGCGGAGACGGCCGCGATCCGGCCGTTCTCCAGGCACACCACCGGCTGGTGCAGCAGGGCGAACTCGCCGTCGTGCAGCGCGGCACGCAGTCGCGTGGCCAGCTCCGCCTTGCGTACGACGTCCTGCTGCATCTGCGGCTTGTACAGCTCGACCCGGCCCTTCCCGGCCGACTTGGCGCGGTACATCGCGAGATCGGCGTTGCGCAGCAACTCTCCGGCGCCGAGTCCCGGTTCGGCGAAGGCGACGCCGATGGAGGCGTTGACCCGGACATCGTTGCCGTCGATGGCGTACGGCTGGGAGAGGGTCGCCCTGAGGCGGTCGGCGAGCTCCACGATGTTGCGCTCCCGGGCGGCGAGGTCACGGCTGCCGTCCCCGACGATCAGGGCCGCGAACTCGTCGCCGCCCAGCCGGGACGCGGTGTCTCCCTGCCGTACCGCGTCCTGGAGTCTGCGGGCGGCCTGGACCAGCAGTTCGTCCCCGGCCTGGTGCCCGATCGTGTCGTTGACGGCCTTGAAACCGTCCAGGTCGATGAAGAGCACGGCGGTGCCGCGCAGGGCGGCGCCCCGGTCGGTGGCACGGCGGCCGGACAGGGCCTGCTGGACGCGCTTGGTGAACAGCGCGCGGTTGGGCAGGTCGGTCAGCGGGTCGTGCTCGGCGTTGTGCTGCAACTGCGCCTGCAGCCGCACTCTCTCGGTCACGTCCCGGCTGTTGAAGATCAGGCCGCCGTGGTGGCGGTTGACGGTGGACTCGACGTTGAGCCAGCCGCCCTCGCCGGAGCGGAACCGGCACTCGATGCGCGTGGTGGACTCCTCCAGCGGGCTGGCGAGGAACCGGCGCACCTCGTGCACCACACAGCCCAGGTCCTCCGGGTGGATGAGCGCGGCCAGCTCCGTGCCCACCAGTTCCTCGGCGGGCCGTCCGTAGACCCCGGCGGCGGCCGGCGAGACGTACCGCAGGATGCCGTTGGGCGCGGCGATCATGATCACGTCGCTGGAGCCCTGCACCAGGGAGCGGAAGTGGTTCTCCTTCTGCGCCAGCTCCTGGGTGAGGGTGATGTTGTCCAGCAGCATGATGCCCTGGCGGATGACGAGCGCGAGCACGACGGCGCCCGCGGTGATCAGCACCACGTGATCGGGTCTGCGGCCGTTGAGGACGTTGTACAGGATGCCCAGGGTGCACACGGCGGCGGCGAGGTACGGGGTGAGCGCGGCGAGGGAGCCGGTGATCGGCCGTCCGGCCGGGTACCGGCTGTGGTCGCCCGCCGGGGCGGGTGCGGACGGGTGGGGGCGGCCGGTGCCGCGCTGGCCGGGCAGGTGCTCGTGGACCACGCGCGTGTGCCCGTCGGACACGCGTTGCTCCTGCGCGCTCTGGTGCCGGCGAGCGACCCAGGGGGCGTAGGCGAGCAGCAGCGAACCGGCGAACCAGCCCGCGTCGAGCAGCTGCCCGGAGCGGTAGCTGCTGTGCAGCAGCGGGGAGGTGAACAGCGCGTCGCACATCACGGTCAGTGCGAGCGCGCCGATCGCCGTGTTCACCGCCGTGCGGTTGCCCGGGGCGCGGCGGAAGTGCAGCGCGAGGACCATGCTGACGAGCGCGATGTCGAGCAGCGGGTACGCCAGCGACAGCGCGGTGTGTGCCACGCTCGGCCCGTCGAAGCGGGCCGCCTGGGCGAGCGCGAGGCTCCATGACAGGGTGAGCAGCGAGCCGCCGATCAGCCAGGCGTCCAGCGTCAGGCAGATCCAGCCCGCCCTCGTCACCGGGCGCTTGGCGAGGACCAGCAGGCCCACGATGGCGGGCGGCGCGAAGCACAGGAAGAACAGGTCGGCGTAGCTGGGGCTGGGCACGGGCTGGGCCAGGACGACCTCGTACCAGCCCCAGACCGCGTTGCCCAGCGCCGCCATCGCCGAGGAGAGGGCGAACAGCAGCCAGGCGGACCGGAAGCGCACGCGCGCGCTGCGGGCGTACAGGAAGCACGAGACGGCGGCGCTGCCCGCCGCGGCGCTCAGCCCGAAGTCGCCCATGAACAGTGCGACTTCCTCGGCTCCCCAGCCGGACGCGGCTCCGACGGCGTAGGCCGCGCAGACCAGGGCGAGGACGAGCTGCTCCGTCAGTCGCGCACTCTCGCGGCCGGCCGGCCGGCGGGGCGGTGGCACGTGGTGCGGGTGCGGCGCGCGCACGGCTCCGTCGAGGGTGCTCGTCACAGAGTGCGGCGCGCTCACCGGGGCCTCCCGGTGAGCGCCGCTCCCGGGTCCCGACGGTCCCGGTGCGCTGGGTGGGCCTGCCTCCTGCGGCCGCTGTTCCTGCGCTGGTGGTGACTGTGGTGGCCGGTGTGGCTGCCGCGTCTGCGCGTGGCCGTGCGCCAGGGTCGCCGCCGGCGGCTCCGCCGCGTCGGATCGTTCGTCCATAGGCCGTGCATCGCCCGTCGCCCCCCTCACAAAATCTGAAATGTCCATCCCCGGCGCCGAACGGTCAGCGGCGCAGCCCCTGTCGGGACGATACACCAGGATCGTCACTCAGGGACATAGCTTCTCTACGCTCCGTGACGATCAGCGGCGATGCGGGCACGGGCCGCGTCCGGAAGGTTGCGGAGGGTGCCAAAAGCGGATTACCGCCCGTTCGCTCCCGTCGTAAGGATCACGTTGCGCAGCGGCTCGTGGTTCACGAAGCGGGTCAGCTGGTCGGCGAGCAGCCGCTTGGCGCGCGGCAGGAAGGCAGAGGAAGGGCCGCCCACATGCGGGCTGATCAGCACGCCGGGAGCCTGCCACAAGGGATGTCCCGGCGGCAGCGGCTCAGGATCCGTCACGTCCAGGGCGGCGGTGATCCGGCCTCTCTCCAGCTCGGCGAGCAGCGCCTCGGTGTCGACGACGGGTCCTCGGGAGACGTTCACGAGCAGCGCCCCGTCCTTCATCCGCGCCAGGAAGCCGGCGTCGACCAGGCCCCGCGTGGCCTCCGTGAGCGGCGTGCAGAGGATCACGACGTCCGCGTCAGGGAGCATTGAGAGCACATCGGTGATCGGGTGCACAAGACCGCGCGCCGTGGTGCGCCTGGAGCGCGCGATGCGCGCCACCCGCGCGACCTCAAAGGGCGCGAGCCGGTCCTCGATGGCGGCGCCGATGGAGCCGTAGCCGACGATGAGGACGCTCTTGTCGGCGAGGGACGGGTGGAACTCGCTCCGCCAGCGCTCCTGTTGCTGGGCCCGGACGAACCCGGGGATGCCGCGCAGGGCGGCGAGGGTCAGGGTGAGCGCGAGTTCGGCGGTGCTCGTCTCGTGCACTCCGCGTGCGTTGCACAGCTGCACGCCCGGCACGATCGACGACAGCCGCGCGGTGATGTCGTCGACGCCCGCGGTGAGTGTCTGGATGACCCGAACCCCGGTCAGCCGCTCCAGCGGGCGGACCTTGACCGGCCCTCGCTTCATGTACGGCACCACATACACGGCGCAGTCCGCGGGGTCGCCGGGAAATGCCTGGTCACCGTCCTCACCCCCGTCCCAGAACAGGTACCGGGGCCCCTCGGGGAGCCCCTCGATCTCCGCCGGCGGGATGGGAAGCCATACGTCTGTACTCATGGCACGGAGGCTATGTCAGGGGCCCTGGGGCGCAGAGGTTAGGTTGGGGGCCGGGCAGAGGGAGGTTCACGAGCAGGTGGAGCGCAGGACGATCGGCGCGGGGGCGCTCGCGGTGGGGGCCGTCGGACTCGGGTGCATGCCGATGAGCTGGGCGTACAGCGGGTCACGGCAACGTGGCGACGAGTCGCTGAGAACCGTGCACCGGGCGCTGGACGCGGGCTCGACCCTGCTGGACACCGCGGACATGTACGGCCCGTTCACCAACGAGCTGCTGCTGGGCCGGGTGCTCAAGGAGCGGCGCCGGGACGCCTTCGTGTCCACGAAGGTGGGGCTGCTGGTGGGCGAGCAGCACATCGTGGCCAACGGCCGCCCGGGATATGTGAAGCGAGCCTGCGACGCCTCGCTGCGCCGTCTGCAGACGGACGTGATCGACCTCTACCAGCTGCACCGCGCCGACCCCGAGGTGCCGGTGGAGGAGACGTGGGGTGCGATGGCCGAGCTGGTGCGGGCCGGGAAGGTACGGGCGCTGGGCCTGTGCGCGGTGGGGGCGCGCGGCGGGCGCCGCTCGGGTGCCGGGCTGCACGACACGACCCTGCGCCAACTGCGGCGGGTGCAGCAGGTGTTCCCGGTGAGCGCGGTGCAGGCGGAGCTGTCGGTGTGGTCGCCGGAGGCGCTGGCCGCGCTGCTGCCGTGGTGCGAGACGCGGGGCGTGGGCTTCCTCGCGGCGATGCCGCTGGGCAACGGCTTCCTGACCGGCACGCTGAGGCCCGGCGAGGGCTTCGAACCGGACGACGTGCGGGCCCGCCACCCCCGGTTCACGGCCGAGATGATGGCGGCCAACCAGCCCATCGTCGCGGGCCTGCGCAGGATCGCGCGGCGCCACGGTGAGGACGTCACCCCGGCCCAGGTGGCCCTGGCCTGGGTGCTGGCCCAGGGCAGGCACGTGATCGCCGTGCCGGGCACCAAACGGGAACGCTGGGCCACGCAGAACGCGGCCGCGGCCGGGCTCCGGCTAACCGAGGAGGATCTGGCGGAGGTGTCCGGGCTGCCACCGGCTCTGGGATCGTGGGACTGAGGTCTTCCCGCGATCGGTTGCCGTGGATCGGGAACCCGGACGGGGCGAGCGGTGTATGAGAGGTAGAACCTGAGATCGGATCACCGCCTCGAAGGGACATGATCGTGCAACATCGAGCTGTGTCGGCCGTATTGGCCGCGGCCGCCCTCCTGCTGTCGGCCGGCTGCTCCTCCGACGGAGGAGGGCCCCCGGACCGAGGCGGGAGTACGGCGCCGAGGGGTACGGCGACCGGCACCGCGCCCTCCGGCAGGGCCACCGAGTCGGCCCCTGCGGCCAAGGGCTCGGTGAAGGTGCTGCGCACGGTCGCCGAGGGCCTGAAGACACCGTGGGGACTGGCCGCGCTGCCCGGCGGTGGCCTGCTGGTCTCCTCCCGGGACGACGGGACGATCACCCGGATCGACGAGGAGACGGGCCAGAAGACCGAGCTGGGCGCGGTCTCCGGGGTCTCCCCGGCCGGCGAGGGCGGTCTGCTGGGCATCGCCCTCTCCCCGGACTACGCCTCGGACCACATGATCTACGCCTACTTCACCTCGGCCTCGGACAACCGCATCGTCCGCGTGCTCTACGACGAGCAGAGGCCGGCCGGTGAGCAACTGGGCGCTCCCGACACGGTGTTCAAGGGCATCCCGAAGGGCTACATCCACAACGGCGGCCGGATCGAGTTCGGCCCCGACGGAATGCTGTACGCGGGCACCGGCGAGAGCGGCCAGAAGGGCCTGGCGCAGGACAGGAAGTCCCTGGGCGGCAAGATCCTGCGGCTGACCCCGGAGGGCGAGCCGGCTCCGGGCAACCCCTTCCCGGACTCCCCGGTGTACTCGTACGGCCACCGGAACGTCCAGGGGCTGGCCTGGGACGACAAACAGCGGCTGTTCGCCTCGGAGTTCGGGCAGGACACGTGGGACGAGCTGAACGCGATCAAGCCCGGCGACGACTACGGCTGGCCCGAGGCCGAGGGGAAGTCCTCCGAGGCCCAGTTCCACAACCCCATAGCCCAGTGGCACACCGACGACGCCTCTCCCAGCGGCATCGCCTATGTCGACGGCGTGATCTGGATGGCGGGCCTGAAGGGGCAGCGCCTGTGGCGCGTCCCGCTGAGCGGCACGCGGGCATCGGCCGCCCCGCAGGCGTTCCTCAAGGGCACCTACGGCCGCCTTCGTACGGTGATCCCGGCGGGCGGCGGCAAGATCTGGCTGGTGACGAGCAACACGGACGGCCGGGGGACGCCGAAGAAGGGTGACGACCGGGTGCTGGAGGTGGAGGTGAAGTAGCCCCGACCCCGCGCCCCCACTCCCCCGCTCACCGCTCTGCCGGCTCCTCCTTCGGGTCCTCGTCCGGCTCGGCCGCGTCCGGCTGCGGTTCGGGCAGCCGGACGACGGCCTTCCCGGACGCCAGGTCGATGGGTCCGCGGCCGGGGTCGCTGTCCCCGACGTCCTCGCGGGTCAGCTCGAGCCGGTTCTGCTCGTCCCGGGTGTGTTTGCGGCCGGGTGCGAACAGTTCCTCGAAGGCGTTGAACACGGCTACTCCCCTTTGCCGGTTTTCTCCCAGCGTAGGTCTCAGCCCGTCGTTCCGGCAGTGATCGTCTCGGTGGTGAAGAGCTCGAGCCGGTGGGCCACCGCCGCCGCCTCGCCCCGGCCCGACACGCCGAGCTTGCCGAGGATGTTGGAGACGTGGACGCTCGCGGTCTTCGGGGAGATGAACAGCTCCTCGGCTATCTGGCGGTTGGTGCGGCCCGCCGCGACCAGCCGCAGGACGTCCCGCTCCCTGCTGGTGAGGCCGAGGGCCGCTGCCGGGTCGGCGGGGGCGAGGGCCTGGCGTGGGACACGGGCCAGGGACAGGCGCGCACGCTGGGCGAGCCGGGTGACGGCGTCGGCGAGGGGTCGGGCGTCGAGGTGGGCGGCGACCGCGGCGGCCAGCCGGAGCAGTTCCACCGCGCGGTCACGTTCGTCGTCGCCGCCTTCGGTAAGCAGTGCTCCGGCGAGGCGGTGGCGTACCCGGGCGAGGTCGTAGGGGCGGTCCAGGCACTCGAAGGCGGTGACCACGGGCGACCAGGCGTCGGCGCTCTCCTGGCCCTGGGCGCGCAGCAGTTCGGCGCGCGTCCAGTGGTCGTAGGCCTGCCAGAGGGGGGCGCCGGTGGTGAGTTTCCGTACGGCGCCCTCGAGGCGGTCGAGGAAATCGGCGCGGCCGGGCTGGGCGGCGGGCAGGGTGCGGGCGTCGGCCTCGGCGGTGGCGGCGGCCAGCAGCAGTGGCCAGCCGTAGCGGTGGGTGCCGGGCGGGAAGCCGACCTCCAGGGCCTGGAGCAGTTCGGCGCGGGCGTCGGCGACGCGTCCCTCCGCGGCGGCGACACCGAGGGCGATGCGCGCCAGGGGCAGGGACTGCTGGGGCATGGGGTCGTGGGTGCCGTAGTGGGCGCGGGCGGCGGCGAGTTGCCGTCCGGCGTCGGCGAGGTCGCCGCGGGCCAGGGCGAGGTGGGCCAGGCGCAGGGCGCCCGCGCCGCGGGGCTTGGCGCTGTGGCCGACCCGGGTCGCGTGTGCGGCGGCCTCGGCGGCCTCCTGCCACTGGCCGAGGGAGTAGAGCGCGTCGGACAGGTTGCCCCAGGCCCAGGCCTCGGCGTCCAGCAGTCCGTACTTGCGGGTGAAGGCGATGCCTTCCCGCAGCAGGGGGGCCGCCTCCCGGTCGCGGCCGACGGTCTGCATCACGGACGGCATGTTCACATAGGCGCGCCCCGCGACATGGTGCACGCCCTCCGCCAGGGTGTCCCGCAGGACCTGGCGCATCTCCGCGAGGCCGGTATCCGGGTCGCCGGAGTCCACCTTCAGGCCGCTCAGGGTGAGGCGGGCATGGAGTTCGATGTCCCGGGTGCCGACCATGCGCGCGTACTCGACGGCCTGTTCGGCGGCGGCGATGGCCTCGGGACCGGGCCGGTGCAGCATGGACCAGTTGGCGGCCAGGGCCAGCACCTCGGCGTGCACCTCGGAGGGCGGCAGGCCGCGTACCAGGTCCTTGGCGGTGGCGAGTTCCTGCCAGCCGTCGCCGCGGGCCTGGGCCTGGACCAGACGGGAGCGCTGCACCCAGAACCAGGCGGCGCGCAGCGGATCCGGCTCGTCCTCCAGGAGGCGCAGCGCGCGCTTGGTGATCTTCAGGGCGCGTTCGCGTTCGCCGCCGAAGCGCCCCGCGACGGCCGCCTCGGCCATCAGGTCGAGGTAGCGCAGGGGGGTGGTGGCCGGGTCGCAGCCGCACGGCGGGTAGCCCTCGGTGTAGTCGACCGGGCGCAGGGCGGAGCGCACCTCCTCCGCCGCGTTGTCCCACAGCTCCATCGCCCGTTCCAGAAGCCGGAGCTGCTCGGTGTAGGCGTGCCGGCGGCGGGCCACGACGGAGGCGTCCAGGACGGCGGGCAGGGCCTTGGCGGCGTCGTGGGCGTGGTACCAGTAGCTGGCCAGGCGCATCACGCGCGCGTCGGACGGGACGAGCGTGGGGTCGGCCTCCAGGGCCTGGGCGTAGCGGCGGTTGAGGCGGGAGCGTTCGCCGGGCAGCAGGTCGTCGGCGACGGCCTCGCGGACCAGGGAGTGCCGGAAGCGGTAGCCGTCGCCGGCCGGGGTGACGGTGAGGATGTTGGCGCCGACGGCGGCCCGCAGGGCCTCGATGAGGTCGTCCTCGGTGAGCTGGGCGACGGCGGCGATCAGCCGGTACTCAACGGTGGAGCCGCCCTCGGCGACGACCCGGGCGACCCGTTGGGCGCTCTCGGGCAGCGCCTCCACCCGGACCAGGAGCAGATCACGCAGGGAGTCGGTGAGGCCGGTGCAGCTGCCCTGACAGGCGGCGACGGCGAGTTCCTCGACGAAGAAGGCGTTGCCGTCGGAGCGTTCGAAGATCTCGTCGACCTGGGCGGGGTCGGGTTCGGCGGCGAGGATACCGGCGATCTGGCGCCCGACCTCCTCGCGGGTGAAGCGGGCGAGTTCGATACGGCGGACGGTGCGCAGCCGTTCGAGTTCGGCGAGCAGGGGGCGCAGCGGGTGGCGGCGGTGGATGTCGTCGGAGCGGTAGGTGGCGAGGACGAGGAGGCGGCCGGTGCGCAGGGTGCGGAAGAGGTAGGCGAGCAGGTGGCGGGTGGAGGCGTCGGCCCAGTGCAGGTCCTCCAGGACGAGCACGACCGGGTGCGCGGCGGCGACCCGCTCCAGCAGCCGCACGGTCAGTTCGAACAGGCGGGCCATGCCCTGCTCGTCATGGCGTCCGGCACGGGCCTCGCCCAGTTCGGGCAGCAACCGCGCCAGTTCCTCCTCCTGTCCGGCGGCCGCGGCGGCGAACTCCTCCGGCAGGGCCTCGCGCAGGGCCCGCAGTGCGGTGGAGAAGGGGGCGAACGGCAGCCCGTCGGCGCCGATCTCCACACAGCCGCCGAGCGCGACGACCGCTTCCCGGCGGCCCGCGGCCATGGTGAACTCCTCGACGAGGCGGGTCTTGCCGACGCCCGCCTCACCGCCGAGCAGCAGTGCCTGCGGCTCTCCCCCGGTGCCGAAAGCCTGGGCGGCACCCCCGGCGGCGGCACGGGCGAGCGCGTCGTTCAGAGTGGTCAACTCGTCGGTACGACCGACGAACACGGGGCTGACGGACCTGGTCTCCACGGGCCCGAGCATCGCACGAGGTCCGGTCTGCGGGGCACCGGTTTTCCACAGCTCCGGTGCGATCGTCGTACCGATGACCGGGCGGGTCGTATCGACAGACGGAAGGGTCGTACGACTCCGCTGGAGAGTTGTACGACCCTGGGGCAGGTGAGGGCCGACCCCCGTGCGGCCCTCCGCCCCGTCCGTGCTCGTGCCGCCGGGGCCGGTGCCGGGCCCCGCCGGACGGGCGGTCACGCGGTGCGGGGCTGCCGTTGCCGGCGGGGGCGGTCGGTATGGGACTCGGCGGCCGGGCCGCCGTCGCGGGTGGCGGCCCCCTCATGGCGGGCCGCGCGCCTGGCCCGTACGGCCTCGCGGGCGAGGCGGTCCTGCTCGGCCTCGCGGATCAGCTGGGCCGAACGCACCCGGTGGTAGTCGAGCTCGAACATGGCGTGTCCTTCAAGGAGAGACGGTGTGGTGCTTCGCTTTCTGCGATGCCTCCACCTTCGTCTGCCAGGGGGGTGCGCCACATCGGGAGAGTTCCGCATCTTCGCGCCGCCGGCGGGCCGCACGCGCGCGTAAGGGGCCTTAGGGAGTCCGTAAGACGCTCACGGATCCCCTAAGGCCCCTGGGACCGGCGGGGTTCTCAGCCGGCCGAGGGCAGGCCGAGCAGCGCGTCGGAGTACTTCAGGACGGCCAGGAGCAGGCCGATGACGCCGAGCGAGACACCCGCCCAGGCGACCGACCTGGTCCAGGCGGCCTGTGGGCGGCCGGGTGCGCCGAACGCGGGCCGCGCGAGCACGACCACGCCGGTGAGCAGCGCGGCCAGCGCGAACAGACCGGCCCAGAGGGCGGTGGTGTGCCAGGAGTCACCGTAGACCTCCTTGAGCTGCGTGGCGACGCTCGCCGTGGAGGAGGTCCGCAGCTGGCCGACGAGCTGCTCGCGGGCGCCGGCGAGGGTGCCGATCCAGCCGCCGCTGAGCGAGACGAGGCCGAGCGCGGCGGACACGACGGCACCGGCGCCCTGCCCGACTCCGGACGGAACCCTGCCCTCCGGCTCCGCGGCATCGACGGCCTCCTCCTCGACGGCCTCCTCCTCGGCGGTCTCCTCCTCGGCGGTCTCGGCCTCGGCGGCCTTCTCCCCGGCGGCCGCCACGTCAACGGTCTCGCCGGTGGCCGGGGCTTCCGCCGCCGCGGCCCCCTTCGTCCCGGGTGCCCGGTCCATCTCGGCGGCCGTGTCCCGAGCCGTCGTCCCGTCGTTGCGCGCCTGGATGCCGGCCTCGGCGCCTTCCTCTGTCTTCGTTGCCATGCCCGGCACCGTACGGACGCTGTCTGAGAGGCGCCTTAATGATCGTTGCGCACGGTACGCGCGCGGAGCGCACGCCACTCGGGGGCGAGCACCGCCCAGATCTCGGTGCTGGTGCGCACGCCCCGGTGCGGGTAGTTCTCGCGGAGCAGGCCCTCGCGGGTCATGCCGAGCCGCCGCGCCACGTTGATGCTGGGCTCGTTCGCCGCGGACACGTGCCACTCCACGCGGTGCATGCCGCGCTCGTCGAAGGCCCAGTCGAACAGCACCCGCATGCCGCGGGTGACGAGCCCGCGCCCGGCCGCCGCCGGTTCCAGCCAGCAGCCGGCCTCGCACACCCCGCTCGGGGTGTCCCAGACGCGGAACAGCAGCCCGCCGACGAGCTTCCCGTCCAGCCATATCCCGTGCAGGCTGCCGGCGTCGGCGCCGCGCTTGTCGGCGTAGGACGTGAGGTAGGCGCGGGCGGCGTCCAGGTCGGTCACCACGTCCGGCAGGCCGATGTGCCGGCCGATGAAGTCGCGTCCCCGGTCGATGTCGGCAAGAAGCTCCTCGGCGTGCCAGACCTCCAGCGGCCGCAGTTCGGCGCCGTCGTCACCCAGGGATATCGCGTACATCCTGTCGCTCTTCCTTCCGCAGTTCGTCGACCGGGACCCGGCCGAGCCTCTCATGCGCGACGCGGCTCCCGGGCGGCTCGACAGCGAGGGGGACTTCAGTCGAACTGGTCCCCGAGCGCCATGACCATCGTCCCCCCGACCAGCAGCCACAGGGCCCTGCGGGTACGGCCCCTGGATCCGAGGACCGCGGCGAGGGCGCACACGGCGGCGCCGAGCGCGTAGGCGGCGGGCACCAGCACCGGGGCGGACGTGGTGATCCTGAGCAGCGCGGCGGCCAGCCCGGCCAGGCACAGCAGGCCCCCCGTGCCGGCGGCGATCCAGCGGGCCCGCCGGGCGTCCTCGGGGTGTTCGTCCTGTTCGGGTGCCTCGGCTATGCCGGGCCCGGGATCGGAATCGGTGCGTCCGCTCATGGCGGTCGAGCGTATCGCCTCCGGCCGGAAAATCCGGTGCGCGGCGGTGGCCCGGGCTGCTAGGCATGGTCGTTTGTGACCGAGAGAACCGCAACGACCGATGAACTCACCGGACGCCTCACCCACCCGCGCTACGCCCGCAGCAACCGCTACGACCTCCGCTGGACCATCGAGAACCAGATGGGCCCGCACGCGCTGTGGCTGCTGGAGTGGCTGGCGCCCGCGCTCGGCCTCGACGCGCTGCCGCCGGACGCCCGCGTGCTCGACCTGGGCTGCGGGCGCGCGATGACCTCCGTCTTCCTGGCCCGTGAGTACGGCGTCCAGGTCACCTCGGCCGACCTGTGGGTGCGGCCCGACGACAACGCCGTACGGATCGCGGAGGCGGGTGTCGCCGACCGCGTGCTGCCGGTGTTCGCCGAAGCGCACGACCTGCCCTTCGGAGAGGGCACCTTCGACGCGATCGTGTCGATCGACGCCTACCAGTACTTCGGCACGAACGACCTGTATCTGCCCACGCTGACCCGCCTGCTGAAGCCGGGCGGGCGGATCGGGGTCGTGGTGCCGTCGGTGCGGGAGGAGATCGACGGGGTCGAGCCGCCCGGGCATCTCGAGCCGTACTGGGATCCGGGGTTCTGGGCGTTCCACTCCCCCGCCTGGTGGCGGCGGAACTGGACGCGCAGCAAGGCCGTGACCGTGGAGACGGCCGACTGGCTCCAGGACGGCTGGCGCGACTGGCTGCTGTGGAGCGAGGTGTGTGCCGAGGAGAGCCCGAGCGAGTTCATGGCGGGCCTGGCGCGCCAGTCGGTGGAACTGCTGACGGCGGATCAGGGGCGGGTCCTGGGGTTCACGCGGGTCGTGGGACGCCGTGACTGACGGTACGGCCCCGGAGGCATGCCTCCGGGGCCGTACGGCGGAGTGCGGGCTCAGCCTTCGCTGACGCCCAGCTTCTCCAGGATCAGTTCCTTGACGCGGGCCGCGTCGGCCTGCCCCCGGGTCGCCTTCATGACCGCGCCGACCAGGGCGCCGGCCGCGGCCACCTTGCCACCGCGGATCTTGTCCGCGATGCCCGGGTTGCCGGCGATGGCCTCCTCGACGGCCGTGGTGAGCGCGCCCTCGTCGGAGACGACCTTCAGACCGCGCTTGTCGACGACCTCGTCCGGGGTGCCCTCGCCCGCGAGGACGCCCTCGATGACCTGACGGGCCAGCTTGTCGTTCAGGTCACCCTTCGCGACCAGCTCGGTGACCCGGGCCACCTGCTGCGGCGTGATCGCCAGCTCGTCCAGGTTCTTGCCGGACTCGTTGGCGCTGCGCGCCAGTTCGCCCATCCACCACTTGCGGGCGGAGGCCGCGTCGGCACCGGCGTCGATGGTGGCGACGATCGGCTCCAGCGCGCCGGCGTTGAGGATCGCCTGCATGTCGGTGGCCGAGATGCCCCAGTCGGCCAGCAGCCGGTTGCGACGGGCCAGCGGCAGCTCGGGCAGGGCCGCGCGGATCTCCTCGACCCACGCGCGTGAGGGCGCCACGGGGACGAGGTCGGGCTCCGGGAAGTACCGGTAGTCCTCGGCCTCCTCCTTCACACGGCCCGAGGTCGTGGACCCGGTGTCCTCGTGGAAGTGGCGGGTCTCCTGCACGATCGTGCCGCCGCTGTTCAGCACGGCCGCGTGCCGCTGGATCTCGAAGCGGGCCGCGCGCTCCACTGACCGCAGCGAGTTGACGTTCTTCGTCTCGGAGCGCGTACCGAACTTGTCGGCGCCCTTGGGCATCAGCGACAGGTTCACGTCGCAGCGCATCTGGCCCATCTCCATGCGGGCCTCGGACACACCGAGGGCACGGATGACCTCGCGCAGCTCACGGACGTACGCCTTGGCCACCTCCGGCGCGCGCTCGCCGGCACCGACGATCGGCTTGGTGACGATCTCGATGAGCGGGATGCCCGCGCGGTTGTAGTCCAGCAGGGAGTGGGACGCGCCGTGGATACGGCCGGTGGCGCCGCCGACATGGGTCGACTTGCCGGTGTCCTCCTCCATGTGGGCGCGCTCGATCTCCACGCGGAAGGTCTCGCCGTCCTCCAGCTGCACGTCGAGGTAGCCGTTGAAGGCGATCGGCTCGTCGTACTGGGAGGTCTGGAAGTTCTTCGGCATGTCCGGATAGAAGTAGTTCTTCCGGGCGAAGCGGCACCACTCGGCGATCTCGCAGTTGAGCGCGAGACCGATCTTGATCGCGGACTCGACGCCGGTCGCGTTGACGACCGGGAGCGCGCCGGGCAGGCCGAGGCAGACGGGGCAGGTCTGCGAGTTGGGCTCGGCGCCCAGCTCGGTCGAACAGCCACAGAACATCTTGGTCTTGGTGCCGAGTTCGACATGGACCTCAAGGCCCATGACGGGGTCGTACGACGCCAGCGCGTCCTCGTACGACTCCAGGTCGGTCGTGGTGGTCACGGTGAAACTTCCCTCTCAGCCCAGCAGGACGTCGTCGTCGCCCAGCCGCTTCAGCTCGCGGTAGAGGATGGCGAGGCCGGTGACGATGGCGGCGGCGGACACGGTGGCGTCGATCAGGCGCAGCGTGTCGCTCTCCAGCCGCGCCTTCTTGATCTGCTTGACGACGCTGACCGCGCCGAACGCGGTGGTGGCCATCGACAGGTACGTACCGGACTTGGACTTCTTGAAGCCCTTGGCCTTGGACAGTGCCTTGCTCACAGTGACGGAGCCTCCTCCAGCAGCGGGTGTCCCCACTTTTCCACGAAGGCGGCCTCGACGGCGGCACCCACCTTGTACAGCCGGTCGTCCTTCATCGCCGGAGCGATGATCTGCAGGCCCACCGGGAGGTTGTCCTCCGGGGCGAGGCCGCAGGGCAGGGACATGGCCGCGTTGCCCGCCAGGTTGGTCGGGATGGTGCACAGGTCCGCGAGGTACATCGCCATCGGGTCGTCGGCGCGCTCGCCGATCGCGAAGGCGGTGGTCGGGGTCGTCGGGGAGACGATCACGTCGACCTGCTCGAAGGCCTTCTCGAAGTCCTGCGTGATGAGCGTGCGGACCTTCTGCGCGGAGCCGTAGTACGCGTCGTAGTAGCCGCTCGACAGGGCGTACGTGCCGAGCATGATGCGCCGCTTGACCTCGGGGCCGAAGCCGGCCTCGCGAGTGAGGGAGGTGACCTCCTCGGCCGAGTGGCTGCCGTCGTCGCCGGTCCGCAGGCCGTAGCGCAGGCCGTCGAAGCGGGCGAGGTTGGAGGAGCACTCGGAGGGGGCGATCAGGTAGTACGCCGACAGGGCGAGGTCGAAGGACGGGCAGTCCAGCTCGACGATCTCGGCACCCAGCTCCTTGAGGAGGGCGACGGACTCGTCGAAGCGCTGGATGACGCCGGCCTGGTAGCCCTCACCGCGGAACTGCTTGACCACGCCGACCCGCATGCCCTCGACGCTGCCGTTGCGCGCGGCCTCGACCACCGGCGGGACCGGGGCGTCGATGGAGGTGGAGTCGAGCGGGTCGTGCCCGGCGATGACCTCGTGCAGCAGGGCCGCGTCCAGGACCGTACGGGCGCAGGGGCCGCCCTGGTCGAGGGAGGAGGAGAAGGCGACCATGCCGTAGCGGGACACCGCGCCGTACGTCGGCTTCACGCCGACCGTGCCGGTGACGGAGGCCGGCTGGCGGATGGAGCCGCCGGTGTCGGTGCCGATGGCGAGCGGGGCCTGGAAGGAGGCGAGCGCGGCGGAGGAACCGCCACCGGAGCCGCCGGGGATCCTGGTCAGGTCCCAGGGGTTGCCGGTCGGGCCGTAGGCGCTGTTCTCGGTGGAGGACCCCATGGCGAACTCGTCCATGTTGGTCTTGCCGAGGATGACGACGTCGGCGTCCTTCAGGCGCTTGGTGAGCGTCGCGTCGTACGGCGGGATCCAGCCCTCGAGGATCTTGGAGCCCACGGTCGTGGGCACGCCCTCGGTGGTGAAGATGTCCTTGAGCGCGAGCGGGACGCCGGCCAGCGGGCCGAGCTTCTCGCCGCGCGCGCGCTTCTCGTCCACGGCGCGGGCCTGGGCGAGGGCGCCCTCGCGGTCGACGTGCAGGAAGGCGTGGACCTTCTCGTCGACGGCCTCGATGCGGGCGAGATGGGCCTCGGTCACCTCGACGGCCGTCAGCTCGCCGGAGGCGATCTTCGCGGCGGTCTCGGCGGCCGTGAGCTTGATGATGGTGACGTTGTCCGTCATAGCGGTTAGTCCTCCCCCAGGATCTGCGGCACCTTGAAACGCTGCTGCTCCTGGGCCGGGGCGCCGGAGAGCGCCTGCTCGGGGGTGAGCGAGGGACGGACCTCGTCCGGCCGCATGACGTTCGTCAGCGGCAGCGGGTGCGAGGTCGGCGGTACGTCTTGGTCGGCGACCTCGCTGACGCGGGCGACCGCGCCGATGATGTCGTCCAGCTGTCCCGCGAAGTGGTCGAGCTCTTCGGGCTTCAGCTCCAGACGCGCCAGCCGGGCGAGGTGGGCGACCTCCTCGCGCGTGATGCCAGGCATGCAGCGATCCTCTGGGGTGAGTGTGTGTGGTTTGAGCCCAATCCTATGGGGCGACGCACCGTGACCGTGAAACGGTCGACCGGGGCAGCGCGCTCAGCGGCGCCGGCCGTCCCAGGACTCGCTCTTCAGGAAGTGGTTGTCGTACCGCTCCTGGACCTCCAGCAGGCTCTCCGGGGTGACCTCGCCGAGGCGGATGCGCTGGAGGTGGCGGAAGTACTCGAAGCGCTCGACGCCCGGGGCGATGACGATGAGGAGGTCCGCCGTGGTGCCGGGAGCGGCGGCGAAGGCGTGCGGCCGGTCCGGCGGGACGATGATCAGGTCGCCGCGCTCCGCGGTGACGATGTCGTCGCCGGACAGGACCTCGGCGGCGCCGTCGAGTACGTAGAACATCTCGGCGGAGTTGTGGTGCACGTGCGGGCGGGCACCGTCGGCGCCCTCCGCGAGGGTGACGCGCACGGTGGACAGCGCGCCCCCGCTGGCGCTGCTGTCGGCCAGCAGCCTGACCGTGGTGGGCGCCTGGCCGACCACCTCGGCCTCCGCGTCCCGGACCAGGACGGTCTCGTCGAACTTCGGCACGAACAGCGACATGGTTCTTCTCCCCCTGCGAGACGTCGTCAGACCGCGAAGAGCAGTCCGGCACTGATCAGCACAACGATCGCCGTGGCGAGGTGGATCCCGAGCGCCACGGCGACCATGAACCAGGCCTCGGCCCGGGCGCCGGCGAAGGCCAGCAGGACCAGCCCGAGCAGTCCGAAGGTGCCGTCCCGGAGCCCCTTGATCGACAGGTAGGCACGGGCGTCGCCGGCGGGGTCCGCGGGCACGCCGTAGCCGGCCGCGGCGGGGCCCGGCTGGAACAGGAACCGGTAGCCGAGGAACACACAGAACAGGTTGAGCAGGACGGCCAGGCTGTAGGCGGTGACGGTCATGTCTCTCCTCCCCTCCCCAATTTTCTAGCGTCGCTAGATGTAAGAGCGAAGCTAGCAGAGCGCCGACAGAAACGCTAGCGGTGCTAGAATCACAGTCATGTCGATCCAGACGCGCCGGGAGCGCGAACGAGCGGAACGCGCGCGGCTGATCGTGACGGCCGCACGGGAACTGGCGGAGGCCGAGGGCTGGGACGCGGTGACCACCCGCCGGCTGGCCGCCGAGATCGAGTACAGCCAGCCGGTGCTGTACAGCCACTTCAAGGGCAAGGACGCGATCATGGCGGCGGTCGCGGTGCAGGGTTTCGCCGACCTGGCGGTGGAGCTGCGGGCGGCGCGGACGGCGGCACGGGGCACGCGGGAGGCGCTCGCGGCGGTGGCGGAGACGTACACATCCTTCGCACGGCGCCGGCCCGCCCTCTACGACGCGATGTTCACCCACCGGGTGGCACTGCCGTTCGCTACGGAGGAGGCTCCGGCGCCGTTGTGGGAGGCCTTCGGCGAGCTGCTGCTGGCGGTGGACCCGATCGCCGCCGAGGGCGACGATCCCGGCCTGCTCGTCGAGACGTTCTGGGCGGGGCTGCACGGGTTGGTGACGCTGATGCGCAGCGGACGGCTTCCGGAAGGCGGGCACGAGCAACGGCTGGCGCTGCTGATCGGGCACTTCGCGGGGGGCTGACCGCTCGGCGCCGCGCGAGAGGGCGCCGCTCCAGCCGAGCGGAAACAGGGGGCGAGGCGGGGAGCCTACTCGGCGGCCGGAAGCGCGGCGCGAGGGCGTTGCCAGCCCCGCGAGCCCCTCGCCAGCAGCCACGCCGTCGTCTCCTCCGGAGGCATCGCGGCGGCGACGAGCCACCCCTGCACCGCGTCACAGCCCAGGTCCCGCAGCCGTTCCCATGTCTCGTCGTCCTCCACGCCCTCGGCGACGACGAGGAGGCCCAGCGAATGCGCCAGGTCGAGGGTGCAGCGCACGATCTCCGCGTCCTGGGCGTCGACGGCCAGCCGGGCCACGAAGGAACGGTCGATCTTCAGCTCGCTGACGGGCAGCCGCCGCAGATGGACCAGGGACGAGTACCCGGTGCCGAAGTCGTCGAGGGACATCTTCACGCCGTGCGCGTGGAGCCCGGCGAGGGTGTCGGCGGCCCGCTGCGGGTCCTCCAGCAGGACGTGTTCCGTTATCTCCAGCTGCAACGCCCCGGCAGGCACCCCGTGCCGGGCCAGCCGCGCGGCGACGGACCCCGCGAAACCAGGTGTGTGGACATCACGCGGCGAGACGTTCACCGCGACCGGGACCCGCAGCCCCTGGGCCCGCCAGCGGGCGACCTGCGCGAGCGCGGTGTCCAGGACGTACTCCGTCAGATGGGGCATCAGCCCGGAGGATTCGGCGATCGCTATGAACTCGTCCGGCGGAACCTTCCCGCGCTCGGGATGCACCCAGCGCACCAGCGCCTCCAGGCCGGCGACCTGCCCGTCGAAGCGGACCTTGGGCTGGTAGTGCAGCTGCACCTCGTGCGCGTCCAGCGCGCGGCGCAGATCGCCCAGCAGGCCGAGGCGGTCCGGGGTGTTGGAGTCGCGCTTGGACTCGTACACCTCGACGCCCGTACGGTCCCGCTTCGCCTGGTACATCGCCACATCCGCCCGCCGCAGCAGCCCCTCGGCGTCCAGGGCGTGGTCGGGGAAGACGGCTACGCCGGCGCTGGCCTCCAGGACGAGGGTGAGCCCGTCGAGGTCGAGCGGGGAGCTGAGGGCGGTGACGAGACCGCGGGCGACGCGCATGGCCGACGTGGTGGAGTCGGCCACGGGCAGTAAGACGGCGAACTCGTCGCCGCCGAGCCGGGCGGCCTCGGCGCCGCGCGGCAGGGCCAGCCGCAGCCGGTCGGCTATCTGGAGCAGCAGCCGGTCACCGGCGAGATGACCGAGAGTGTCGTTCACCGACCGGAACCGGTCGAGGTCGATCAGCATGAGGGCGGCACGGGCGCCGATGCGTTCGGCGTCGTCGAGCGCCGTCCAGATCCGCTCCAGCAGCCACTGCCGGTTGGGCAGCCCGGTCAGCGGGTCGCGCAGCTGCTCCTCGGCGCGGGCGCGGGCCATCCACAGGGTGGAGTCGAGGGCTATGAGGGGGATCGCGAACAGCGGGAGCAGGATCGGCTGGGCGTCGGCGACGACACACAGCAGGGGCGCGATGCCGAGCAGCGCGACGGCGACCAGGCCCTGTCTGACCACGGCGGTACGGGCGATGGTGGGCAGTCCGCCGCCGCGCGGTGCGTGCAGGTACCACAGCAGGCCGCGACTGACGGCGAGGTAGGCGACCGCGACGAGGGCGAACTCGGGCACGGTGGTGACGCTCCAACTGTCGGGACGCCACGGCTCCTCGACGCTCGGCACCCGGCCGAACGCGCCGAGCAGCAGGGCGCCGGCACCGATACCGAGGAGGTCCACCGCGCCGTGCAGCACGCCCTGACGCCAGCGGTTGCGTCGGGCGATGCCGACGAGGACGACGACGGTGAGGCTGACCATGCCCGCGGACACCCAGCCGTACAGCAGCAGGACGGCGAGGGTGAGGGCGGCGCCGGAGGCGGTGGCGCCCCACCAGCGGGCGCGGCCCAGCATGACCAGGTGGCCGACGATGATGCCGGTGAGCAGGGCCAGTGACCAGCCGACCGTGCCGCACGGGAAGAGGGCGTGATGGCCGGTGTAGGCCCGGTAGAAGCCGGCGCCGAGGACCACTCCGGCGGCGGCCACGACGGCCGCGGGCAGCGCGGGCCAGGACAGGTGCCGTTCGGCGTCGGCGCCGGGGAGGCCGGAGGCGGGCTCGGCGGCCAGGGGTATCGGGGGGTGCGGTTCGGTGGCGGTGCCCGGTCCGGACGGGCGCGGCTGCCCGCCCGTCCGCCCGTCGCCCCGCCCCGTCCACCGGTTCCCGCGCCACGCGCCCGCACGGCGGCGCAGGCGCAGCCATGAGTCCGGGGCGACGCTCTCGGTCGGTTCCATTCCCGTCCCTCTCACAGCCGGCGGTGCCCACGCCACGCGGTCCGATGCCCGACAACCATCAGCGGCTCCGCGCCGAAGAAACCTTTCCCGCGCCCTCGTCGGACACGGTGATGCCCCAACCGCAGCTGGGCACGGCAGGCGCACCTCTCAACAGTAGGCCGCAGAAGGCTTCCTCGGGCAGCGGTCGCCGGCGGTTGCCCGAATGCGCCCGGGCCACCCGTATGCATCTGATATGCGCCGATCGGGTGGCCTTCAACCGCTACTCCCCGGTCGGAAGCGCGACTTCGGCCGCCGCTTCGGGGCCCTGCTCCAAAAGGACGCCGAAACCGTCCTCGTTCAGAACAGGAACCTTGAGTTGCATGGCCTTGTCGTATTTCGATCCAGGGTTGTCACCCACAACGACGAACGAGGTCTTTTTGGAAACCGAACCGGTCACCTTCGCGCCCCGGCTCTGCAGGGCCTCCTTGGCGCCGTCCCGGGTGAAGTTCTCCAGAGTGCCGGTCACGACGACCGTGAGCCCCTCCAGCGGGCGCGGACCCTCGTCCTCGCCGGTCGACTGGTCCTCGAGCGGGACTCCGGCGGCCTTCCACTTGCGGACGATCTCGCGGTGCCAGTCCTCGGCGAACCACTCCTTGAGCGCGGCGGCGATGATCGGGCCGACGCCGTCGGTGGCCGCCAGCTCCTGCTCGCCGGCCTGCTCGATGCGGTCGATGGAACGGAACTCACGGGCCAGCGCCTGGGCCGCCACCGGTCCCACGTGCCGGATCGACAGCCCGTTGAGGAACCGGGCCAGCGGGCGACCCTTGGCCGCCTCGATGTTCTCCAGCAGGGCGAGGGTGTTCTTCTTCGGCTCGCCCTTCTGGTTGGCGAAGACCGTGACGACCTTCTCCTCGCCCGTCTTGGGGTCGCGCTTGGGCAGACCGCTGTCCGGGTCCAGGACATGGGCCTTGATGGGCAGCAGCTTCTCCACCGTCAGGTCGAACAGGTCGCCCTCGTCCACCAGCGGCGGGTCGGCCGGCTCCAGCGGGCGGGTGAGCGCGGCGGCGGCCACCTGGCCGAAGTGCTCGATGTCCAGGCACTCACGGCCCGCGAGGTAGGCGACGCGCTCCCGCAACTGGGCCGGGCAGGTGCGGGCGTTCGGGCAGCGGAGGTCGATGTCGCCCTCCTTCATGGGCCGCAGCGGCGTCCCGCACTCCGGGCACTCGCCCGGCATCACGAACTCACGTTCGCCGCCATCCCGCAGGTCGACCACCGGGCCGAGGATCTCCGGGATGACGTCACCGGCCTTGCGGATGACCACGGTGTCCCCGATCAGCACACCCTTGGCCTTGACGACCTCCTGGTTGTGCAGGGTGGCGAACTCGACCTCGCTGCCCGCCACCGTGACCGGCTCGACCTGCGCGTACGGCGTGACGCGGCCGGTGCGGCCGACGCCCACCTTGATGTCGATGAGCTTGGTGTTGACCTCTTCCGGCGCGTACTTGTACGCGATCGCCCAGCGCGGCGCCCGCGCGGTGGAGCCGAGGCGGCCCTGGAGACGGATCTCGTCCAGCTTGACGACCACGCCGTCGATCTCGTGTTCGACGGAGTGGCGGTTCTCTCCGTAGTACGCGATGAACTCCCGTACGCCGTCGAGGTCTTCGACCACGCGGTTGTGCCGGGAGGTGGGCAGGCCCCAGGTCTGCAGCAGGTCGTAGGCCTGGGAGAGACGGGTCATGCCCGTGAAGCCCTGCAGGGCGCCGATGCCGTGGACGACCATGTGCAGCGGGCGGGTGGCGGTGACCCGCGGGTCCTTCTGGCGCAGCGAACCGGCGGCGGCGTTGCGGGGGTTGGCGAAGGGCTTGTCACCGGCCGCGACCAGACGTTCGTTGAGTTCGAGGAACTTCTCCATCGGGAAGTAGACCTCGCCGCGGATCTCCACGAGGCCGGGGACCTCGTCGCCGTGCAGCCGGTCGGGGATCTCCGCGATCGTACGGACGTTCGGCGTGATGTCCTCGCCGGTGCGGCCGTCGCCCCGCGTCGCCGCGCGCGTGAGGCGGCCGTTCTCGTAGGTGAGGTTGACCGCGAGGCCGTCCACCTTCAGCTCGCACAGGAAGTGGTACTCCTGGTCGCCCAGTTCCCTGGCGATGCGGTCGGCCCAGGCGGCGAGGTCGTCGTCGTTGAAGGTGTTGTCGAGCGAGAGCATCCGCTGGCGGTGCTCGACCGAGGTGAACTCCGTCTCGTACGACCCCGCGACCTTCTGGGTCGGCGAGTCCGGGGTGCGCAGCTCCGGGAACTCCGCCTCCAGGGCCTCCAGAGTCTTCAGGAGCTTGTCGAACTCCGCGTCGCTGATGACGGGAGCGTCCTTCACGTAGTACCGGAAGCGGTGCTCCTCGATCTGCTCCGCCAGCTGCGCGTGCTTCTCGCGGGCCTCGGCGGGCACCGCCGTCGTCTCCGCCTGCTTGTCGCCGGCCACCGTGTCGTCCTCCCGTTACTCTGGGTTGTCAGCGAGGGATCTCGCCGCCAGGACGCAGTGGGCGAGCGCCTGGCGCGCGTAGGCGGGGGAGGCCCCCGCCAGACCGCACGCCGGGGTGACCGTGACCGCCTCCGCGAGCAGCCCCGGATTGAGGCCCAGCCTGCGCCACAACGTTCTGACACCCATGACGCTACCGGCAGGGTCTGACAATGGGCCGTCCGTGCCCGGGACGACACCGGCGAACAGCCGGGTGCCGGCCTCGACGGCCTCACCGATCATGTCGTCGTCACGCTCGGTGAGCAGCGCGAAGTCGAAGGAGACGGCGGCCGCCCCCGCGCGGCGCAGCAGCGCGAAGGGGACGTCGGGCGCGCAGGAGTGCACCACGACGGGGCCGCCGCCGTGCACCTCGATCGTCTCCCGCAGTGTGGACTCGACCACCTGCCGGTCCACGGCCCGGTGTGTGCGGTAGCCGCTGGCGGTCCTCACCTGTCCGCGCAGGACGGCGGTGAGGGAGGGCTCGTCGAGCTGCAGCACGAGCCGGGCGCCCGGCACGCGCCGCTGCACATCGGCGAGGTGGAGGCGCAGCCCCTCCCCCAGTGAGGCGGCGAGGTCGCGGCAGGCACCGGGGTCCGACAGCGCTGCCTCGCCGTTCTTCAGCTCCAGGGCCGCGGCCAGCGTCCACGGCCCGGCCGCCTGGACTTTCAGGTCGCCCTGGTAGCCCTGGGTGAACTCCTCCAGTGCGTCGAGATCCTCCCGCAGCCAGGAGCGGGCCCGCCCGGTGTCCCGGCCCGGCCGGTCCCCGATCCGCCAGCCGCTGGGCTCCACGCGCGCGTACAGCTCGACCAGCAGGCCCGCGGTACGGCCGATCATGTCGGCGCCGGGGCCACGAGCGGGCAGCTCCGCGAGGAAGGGGAAGTCCTCGAAGGACCCGGTGGCGGCCTTGGCCGCCTCGCGGGCATCGCCACCGGGCAGGGACCCGACGCCGGTGGCACCACCGAACCTGAACACGCTGTTTTCGCTCACCAGGGAAGCCTACGGAACCCTCCGGCCGGGGTCAGCGTCCCGGCCGTACCGTCAGGTCGTTGACCTCCGCGTCCTGCGGCAGATCCAGCGCCATCAGGATCGTCGTGGCGACCGACTCGGGGTCGATCCACCGCGCGGGGTCGTACTCCTTGCCCTCCTGCTGGTGGACCTTGGCCTGCATGGGGCTCGCCGTGCGGCCGGGGTAGACGGAGGTGACGCGGACGCCGTTGCCGTGCTCCTCGTGGCGCAGGGAGTCGGCGAGGGCCTTCAGGCCGTGCTTGGAGGCGGCGTACGCGGACCAGCCGGCGTGCGCGTTGAGTCCGGAGCCGGAGTTGACGAAGATCACATGCCCGTGGGCCGCGCGGAGCTGGGGCAGGAAGTGCCGGGTCAGCTCGGCGGGGGCGATCAGGTTGACGTTGAGCTGGTGACGCCAGGACTTCGGGGTCAGGTCGCCGACCGCGCCCAGGTCCACGACTCCGGCGATGTGCAGCAGCGAGTCCACGCGGTCCGGGAGCGTCTGGTGGGAGAACGCCCAGGAGAGCTTGTCCGGGTCCGCGAGGTCGCCGACCAGGGTGCGCGCCCCCGGGAACTCGGCGGCCAGTTCCTTCGCCCGGCCCGCGTCCCGCGCGTGCAGCACGAGTTCGTCCCCGCGCGCGTGCAGCCGGCGGGTCACGGCCGCGCCGATGCCGGACCCGGCCCCGGTGATCACATGAGTAGCCATGCCCGCCATGCTCGCATCAGTGGCGGTCGGGCTGCGCGGCGGTGGCCGCCGACGCCGCGGCCTCCAGGTGGGCCAGGGCCCCGGCGGGCTCCTCGGCGAAGAAGACCAGCTCGGACAGCGGGCGCGGCAGGAAGCCCTCGTCCTCCATGCGGCGGAACTGCTGCTGGAGTCCGTCGTAGAAACCGGCGGTGTTGAGCAGCACGACCGGCTTCTCGGTACGGCCGTGCTTCTTCAGTTCCAGGATCTCGGTGGCCTCGTCCAGCGTGCCGGTGCCGCCCACCATGATCACCACGGCGTCGGCCTTCTCCAGCAGCAGCTTCTTGCGTTCGGCGAGGTCGCCGGCGATGACCATCTCGTCCGCGCCGGGCCGCGCCTTGTTCGCCAGGAACTCCACGGACACACCCAGCAGCCTGCCGCCCGCTTCCTGCACACCGTCGGCGACCACCTTCATCAGGCCGACGTTGGAGCCGCCCCAGACCAGGGTGTGACCGGCCTTGCCGATCAGTTCCGCGAACTCGCGCGCGGGGCGCGTGTAACGGTCGTCGAGGTCGGCGGCGGACAGGAAGACGCAGATGTTCATGGCCTCTACCGTACGGCCCGTGCCGTGCACGGGAAGAAGAGCGGCCCGCCCGGTGCTCATCCCATATGAGCCAAGGACACACGATCACCATCGAGCAGAGCGAACGGCACGTGCGCGTGGTGCACGGTGACCAGGTACTCGCGGACAGCGACCGCCCCCTGGTGCTGCGCGAGACGGGCTGTCCGGCGCGGTACTACATCCCCGCCGAGGACGTACGCCTCGACCTCCTGACCCCCTCCGACACGCACAGCGTCTGCCCGTTCAAGGGCACGGCGTCCTACTGGTCGCGGCCGGGCGCGCCGGATCTCGTCTGGGGGTACCCGGACCCGAAGCCGGAGGTGGCGCAGATCAAGGATCACCTGTGCTTCTACGAGGTCGACGTGTCATGAACGGCGGTGGCATCGCCGTGTCGTGACCGATGAGTCCCGTGCCGTGCGGCAGTCTGCACGGCCATGGACAAGATGACGACTTCCCGCGACGGCACCTCCCTGGCGTACGAAGTGACCGGCCAGGGGCCCACGGTGATCCTGGTGAGCGGCGCGATGTCCACCGGCGGCACCGTGGCGCCCCTGGCCCAGCGGCTCGCGGACCGCTGCACGGCCGTCGTCCACGATCGCCGGGGCCGCGGCGCCAGCGGTGACACCCCGCCCTACGAGGTCGCCCGAGAGATCGAGGACCTGGCGGCGCTGATCGACGCGGTGGGCGGCGACGCGGCGCTCTTCGGGGTCTCCTCGGGTGGCGCGCTGGTCCTGGAGGCGGCGGCGAGCGGTCTGCCGGTGCGTCAGGTGGCCGTCTACGAGGTGCCGTTCGCCGACTTCCTGGCGGGCGGCGCCGAGCGCGAGGCCACGTACAAGGAGCAGCTGAACAAGGCACTCGCCGAGGGCCGGCGCGGCGACGCGGTGGAGTTGTTCCTGCGCCTGACGGGCCTGGCCGAGGAGATGATCCAAGGCGCCCGACAGTCGCCGATGTGGCCCGGCATGGAGGCGGTGGCACCGAGCCTCGCCTACGACGACGCGGTCATGGGCGACGGCCTGCTCCCCCGGGAACGGCTGGCCGCGATCTCCGTGCCCGTGCTGTCCGTCGCGGGCGGGGCGAGCCCGGAGTGGATGCACCGGGCGAGCCAGGCCGTCGCGAAGGCAGTGCCGCAGGGCACGTACCGGATCCTGGAGGGGCAGACCCACATGGTAGAGCCGGACGTACTGGGACCGGTGCTGGCGGAGTTCTTCACCGGGTAGCCGGACGGACGGAACCGAGGCGGACGGACGGAACCCAGGCGGCCGGAGCGAGGCGGCTGGGCGGCTGGGCGGCTGGGCATGGGAGCCGGGGTGGCCCAGCCGCCTGGGCATGGGAGCCGGGGTGGCCCAGCCGCCTGGGCATGGGAGCCGGGGTGGCCCAGCCGCCTGGGCATGGGAGCCGGGGTGGCCGGGGGCCGAATGGGGGCTGCCTGGCGCCGGGACGGGGGGCGGCCTGGCGCGGCCGCAGCGCCGGGGCAGGGCTGCCTGACGCCGGGGCAGGGCTGCCGGCCAGGCACTGGAGCCGGGCTGCCCAAAGCCGGAACGGGGTGGCCTGGCGCCGGAGCGGGGCGGCCAGACACGCTCACCGGATCACATCACCGCCGCCGCCGCCGTCGTCGTGCGAGCCCGCGCGGTTACACCGCCGCCGCTGTCGCGCGCGTGGTCGATGCGATCGTTGCCGAGCCGACCACGCGGGTGCCGTCGTACAGGACGATCGCCTGGCCGGGGGCCACGCCGCGGACCGGCTCGGTGAAGGTGACGCGCAGTTCGCCGTCGACGGGTTCCGCGGTGACCTCGGTCTCGCCACCGTGGGCGCGCAGCTGGGCGGTGTAGGTGCCCGGCCCGGCCGGGGCGGTGCCGCACCAGCGGGGCTTGATCGCGGTGAGAGCCGTGACGTCCAGGGCGGACGCGGGGCCGACGGTGACCGTGTTGGTGACCGGGGAGATGTCGAGGACGTAGCGCGGCTTGCCGTCGGAGGCCGGGGTGCCGATGCGCAGGCCCTTGCGCTGGCCGATGGTGAATCCGTACGCGCCCTCGTGCGAGCCCACGCGGTTTCCGTCCTCGTCCACGATGTCGCCCTCGGCCTTGCCGAGCCGCTTGGCCAGGAAGCCCTGGGTGTCACCGTCGGCGATGAAGCAGATGTCGTGCGAGTCGGGCTTCTTGGCCACCGCCAGGCCCCGGCGCTCGGCCTCGGCGCGGATCTCCTCCTTGGTGGTGACGGTGTCGCCGAGCGGGAACATCGCGTGGGCGAGCTGCTTGTCGTCCAGGACCCCGAGGACGTACGACTGGTCCTTGGCCATGTCGGAGGCGCGGTGCAGCTCGCGGGAGCCGTCCTCGCCCACGATCACCTTGGCGTAGTGGCCGGTGCAGACGGCGTCGAAGCCGAGGGCCAGCGCCTTGTCCAGCAGCGCGGCGAACTTGATCTTCTCGTTGCAGCGCAGGCACGGGTTCGGGGTGCGGCCGGCCTCGTACTCGGCGACGAAGTCCTCGACGACGTCCTCGCGGAAGCGGTCGGCGAGGTCCCAGACGTAGAACGGGATGCCGATGACGTCGGCCGCGCGGCGGGCGTCACGCGAGTCCTCGATGGTGCAACAGCCCCGCGCGCCGGTGCGGAAGGACTGCGGGTTCGCGGAGAGCGCGAGGTGGACGCCGGTGACGTCGTGGCCGGCTTCCGCGGCACGGGCGGCGGCGACGGCGGAGTCGACTCCACCGGACATGGCGGCGAGGACGCGGAGGGGGCGGGTGCGCGGCGGGGTGTCAGTCATAGCCCTTCCAGAGTACGGGGCGCGGGAACCGGGGCCGCCGGATATCCGTTGGAGAGCACATGGGGGCGAGCGAGGACCGCGCGAGGGCGGCGAAGGACGACACCGACCGCCGGCTGGGGCGGCGGGCCCTGCTGGCCGGCGGGGCCGCGGCCGCCGTGGGCACGGCCGTGCTGGCCCGGGAGGAGCTGTCCCGGCTGTGGTGGCGGCTGCCCGGCGTGGAGAAGCCGCGGGTGGTGGGCGCGGTGGACTTCCGGGGCGCGCGCTGGGTGGCGGCCTCGGCCGCGAACTACCGGCGGGCGGACCGGCCGGACGACTATCCGGTCGACCGGGTGGTCATCCATGTCACCCAGGGCGGCTACGCGTCGGCGGTCAAGGTCTTCCAGGACCCGGCGCACGCGGCGGCGGCGCACTACATCGTGCGCGAGGACGGGCACGTCACCCAGCTGATCCGGGAACTGGACGTGGCCTTCCACGCGGGCAACCGGGAGTACAACGAGCGCAGTGTCGGCATCGAGCACGAGGGCTTCGTGGAGGCCGCCTCCTCCTTCACGGACGCCATGTACGCGGCCTCGGCGCGGCTGACGGCGGCGGTATGCGGGCGGTACGGCATACCCGTGGACCGGGAGCACATCATCGGCCACGTGGAGGTGCCGGGTACGGACCACACGGATCCGGGACCGCACTGGGACTGGGGTCGCTATCTGAGGCTGGTGCGACAGGCGCGCCGAGCCGGAGCCTGAACCGGCCAAAAAATCAAGAAAAGAGCCCTTTTGGTCCGGTATTGGGCGTTCTATGCTGATACCAGACCTACGGGACGAGTGAGGGAGTTCAAGCGGAGTAGCCGACTTCAGCGAGAGGCAGACGCCTCCGCTGGTGCCGACGTCGACGCTCGGACTGAGAGGCCGAAAAGTGGCTGGGACAGCACCGGACGGCGACCCCCAGATACCTGATCCGGGCAATGCCGGCGAAGGGAACCCGCCTCGTAGGTCGCTTCGTGCGTCAGCTCAGCCCCGCCGCCCGGGCACGCTCCACCGCCGGGCCGATCGCCTTGGCGACCGCCTCGACATCCGCCTCCGTCGAGGTGTGGCCGAGGGAGAAGCGCAGGGTGCCCCGGGCCAGGTCCGGGTCGGTGCCGGTGGCGAGCAGGACATGGCTGGGCTGGGCGACACCCGCGGTGCAGGCGGAGCCGGTGGAGCACTCGATGCCCTGGGCGTCCAGCAGGAGCAGCAGGGAGTCGCCCTCGCAGCCCGGGAAGGTGAAGTGCGCGTTGGCCGGAAGACGGCCCTCGGGTGCCGGGTCGCCGCCGAGAATCGCGTCCGGTACGGCGCCGCGGACGGCGTCGATCAGCTGGTCCCGCAGGGCGCCGATCTCGCGCGCGAACCACCCGCGCTGCTCGGCGGCGAGGCGGCCGGCGACGGCGAAGGACGCGATGACCGGGACGTCGAGGGTGCCGGAGCGGACGTGCCGCTCCTGACCGCCGCCGTGCAGCACGGGAACGGGGGTGTACTCGCGGCCGAGGAGCAGGGCGCCGATGCCGTACGGGCCGCCGACCTTGTGGCCGGAGACGGTCATCGCGGCGAGACCGGAGGCGGCGAAGTCGACCGGGACCTGCCCGAAGGCCTGGACCGCGTCGGAGTGCAGCGGAATACCGAACTCGGCGGCCACGTCGGCGAGTTCACGGACCGGCAGGACGGTGCCGATCTCGTTGTTGGCCCACATCACGGTGGCCAGGGCGACATCATCGGGGTTACGGGCGATGGCCTCGCGCAACGCCTCGGGGTGGACGCGGCCGTGGGAGTCGACGGGGAGGTACTCGACGGTGGCGCCCTCGTGTTCGCCGAGCCAGTGCACGGCGTCGAGGACGGCGTGGTGCTCGACGGGGCTGGCCAGGACGCGGGTGCGGGCCGGGTCGGCGTCGCGGCGGGACCAGTACAGGCCCTTCACCGCGAGGTTGTCGGCCTCGGTGCCGCCCGAGGTGAAGACGACCTCACTGGGCCGGGCGCCCAGCGCTTCCGCGAGGGTTTCGCGGGACTCCTCGACCGTGCGGCGGGCCCGGCGGCCGGAGGCGTGCAGGGAGGACGCGTTGCCGGTGATGCTCAGCTGGGCGGTCAGTGCCTCTGCCGCCTCCGGGAGCATCGGGGTCGTGGCGGCGTGGTCGAGGTAAGCCATGGTGAGCCCGATTCTACGGGGCCCTCGCGGTCGGCCCCGGCCGCGCGTGGCTGCCGTTGGCCGGCGGGCGTCTTGTGTGGGCCGCGCCTGAGCCCCGTGGCCTCGACGGCTAGGTCGGCCGCGCCCGCTCTCCGCCACGTTCTCGAAGGGGCTGGAACAGGGCCCGCGTCACGCCGGCGGAACTGCCGCCCACGGCGGCGCAGACCGGCTGCGGCCCGGCGCCCGGTGGGGGATCGGCTGCCCCGGCCCGGCACACGATGGCGGATCGGCTGCCCGGGCCTCGCCTGGCTGCCCCGTCGTCCTCGGGGCCGCTCAGCCGTTGGTCACAGGCTCCACGAAACGGTGTGGGACAGCTGCATCGAGGTCACCAGGACCGCCAGGTCGGCCACGCCCAGGGCCAGGCCCAGGTACGCACGGCCGCGGCGGGCCGTCCCGCGCCAGAGGGCGACGGCGGACAGGACGATGGCGATCGGGCCGAGGAAGAGGTTGAGGACGAGCAGGCCGAGGAGGCCGAGGATGAAGGACGCGACGGCCATGCCGTCGGCGTCGCGTGTACGCGGACGGGTGTCGGTGAGGCTGGTGTCGGTGCTGCTGGTGGCCGGTGCGGTGAGTTGCATGATGCTCAGCTCCTGAAGTCCTTTCCGGCGGTCAGTTGGCGGTTGTGCGGCGACGGCGGCCGTGGCGTTCACGGATCGCGAAGACGCCGAGCCAGACGGCGATGACGGCGGCCATCACGGCGGTGACGGTCAGCGGTGCGTGGGCCACGGTGCCCAGCACGACGCCAAACAGCATGAGTGCGGCGACGAGGAACAGCATGGGATCGAATCCCCCCTCCGGGGTGCCTCGTGTTCGGCCGGTGTGAAGTTTGGGTGAACAGTTGTAGTAACAGTTGTTCACTGATTTCGAGTCTAGCGCCTCCCACGGCTTTCCAATTCCAGAGAACAGTTGTTAACTGGATGACATGAGTCACACCCTCGGCATCCGGCAGGCCCAGAAGCAGAAGACCCGCCAGGCGTTCCTCGACGCGGCGCTCACCCTGCTGGAGGAGCAGAGCCTGAGCAGCCTGGGCCTGCGCGAGGTCACCCGGGCCGTCGGCGTCGCCCCGACCGCCTTCTACCGGCACTTCCGCTCGACCGCCGACCTCGGTGTCGCCCTGGTCGACGAAGCGCTGGGCAGCCTGCACCCGATGGTGCGGACGACGGTGTCCACCACGGGCGACAGCGAGGAACGCATCGCGCGTGCCGTCGAGTTGATCGCCCACCACGTCGACGCGTACCCGGCGCACGTCCGGTTCATCGCCCGCGAGCGGCACGGCGGGGTGCAGCCGGTGCGCGAGGCCATCCGGGACCAACTGGCCCGGTTCGCCGAGGAGGTGAAGGCCGAACTGGCCAAGGACCGGGAGGCCGCGGGCTGGACCGACGACGACCTGCTGATGCTCGCGCACCTCTACGTCGACCAGATGCTCATCACCGCCTCCCTGTTCCTCGAGGCGCTGGAGGCCCCGGAGGAGGAGCGGGAGCGGGTGACGCAGCTCGCCACCCGGCAACTGCGGCTCATCAGCATCGGCCGCAGCCACTGGCTCGGCTGAGCCCCCACGGCGCACGGGCAGGGGCGCACATCCGGCGCTCCGCCCCGCGTGCTCGTACGACCCTCCACCCAGCCCTGCCGGGCCTGCCTCGCGGACCGCCTCCCGGACTACCCCCGGCCGGCCCACCACCCGGCCCCCGCAGCCGCCGCCCTGACCGCCCCTCGGGACCACCCTGCCCGCCATCCCCGCCCTGCCCCCGGGGGCACCGCTCGCATGCCCGAAGGCATCCCCGCTCCATACCCCGCCGACACCGCCGATCGGCCCGGCCGTGGGCGCTCCCCAGGGCGCACCGGAGCGAGCCCACCGGACCGGCCGGACGCACCACCCGCATGCCCGAAGCCCGCTGGACAACCGCCGGACGTCCCGCCAGACGTGCCGCCGGACGTGCTCGGCGCGCCGATCGGCCCGGCCGCGGCGCTCCCCAGGGCGCACCGGAGCGAGCCCACCGGACCGGCCGGACGCACCACCCGCATGCCCGAAGCCCGCTGGACAACCGCCGGACGTCCCG